>JAGQYU010000019.1:0-8925 GCA_020435885.1 Flavobacteriaceae bacterium | reverse complement strand
ATAATTTTCAGTACAATACAATTTTTCTAGCTCAAAACCCGCTTCAATTAATTCTCCAACCACTTTAATTCCTTCAGCAACGAATAGCTGATGCTGATTTCGGTACTTTTTTTGTGATAAGCTCGTTATTAACTTGATTTGATTTTTGCTTAACATTCAATTAATAGTATTTTTGAAATAATCATCGATCAATAATATAAAAATCAGCAAGTATTTTGATATTTTCGTCATTCAAATAACTACGAACACATTGCTTAAGTTTTTTGCTAAAATACTAGTATTTATTGTAATTATTCCGATAATTATCTCATGCAATGCTACTAAAAGGGTTCCTGAAGGGAAATCTCTTTTAGAAAAGAACAATGTTGTGGTTAATGACAAAAAAACTTCTAACCAAGAAGTTCTGAGTTATTTAAGGCAAAAACCCAATTTAAAAGTATTGGGCATACCTTTCTCATTACATATTTACAATATTGGTAATCCTAATTATACTGTTCCTTTCAGGTCTAAACCAGCTAAAGAAAAATTTCTGACCAACATTTTTTCTGAAAAACAGGTCAATGCATTGGCCAACTCTTATAAAAATATAAATGATTGGTTTTTAAAGAGCGGTAATCCACCTGTAATATCTGATAGTACTCAAATTGAACGGTCTGTCAATTCTCTTTACAAATATTATTTGAGTAAAGGTTATTTTGATGCCGAAGTTTCATTTGAAGAGTTAAAAAAGAATAAAAGGTCTATTGTAACTTATAATATTACTACGAATAACCCTTATTTTATTGATACCGTTTCAACAGCTATAAGTTCTCCGGTATTAGATTCTTTGTATCAAAAAACAAAAGAAAAATCTTTTGTTAAGAGCGGTAATCAGATTAATTATAATGATCTGCAAGCCGAAGAAAACAGATTAGTAGAACTTTACAGAAACTCTGGTATTTATCATTTCTCTAAAAATATTACTGAATTTTGGATAGACTCTTTAACAACTTCGCATCAAAAAAATGTGTTACTGAAAATTCCTAATAGAGTTATTGAAGAAGGTGATAGTTTGGTTTCAAAACCTTTTCAAATACAAAAAGTAAAAAAAGTAAATGTATTTACTGATTTTTCTTTTGAAACCAGAAACCAAAAACCGCAAGATTCAGCCTATTACAAAGGATATACTTTCTATGCTAATGATAAATTGATGTTCACCCCTAAATACTTGGCAAATGCTATTGTAATTCAGCCTGACAGCATTTATAAAGATACTGAAAGAGACCTTACCAGAAAATATTTACGTGAGTTGCAAAACTTTAAACCTTCTGTTGATATAAAATATGAAGAGCTTGATGATGAATCACTAGCCGCAAACATATATCTAAGTTCACTAAAAAAATATTCTTTTGGTTTTGATACTGAAGTAACCACCTCTAATATCAAACCTTTTGGTGTTTCTGGTAAATTTTCTCTACTAAACAGAAATGTTTTTAGAGGAGCCGAAGTGTTGGAGTTATCTTTTCAAGGATCATTCCTTAATATTGATGGTAAATTTACCGATAACCCTGATTTTTTCAATGCCTATGAAACAGGTGTCAATGCTACCTTAAAGATTCCTCGTATTGTATTTTTTGGTAATACTTCAAAGATTATCCCTAAAAGAATGACACCTCAAACAAATATTGGCATTGGTTTGAGTTCACAACGCAATATAGGTTTAGACAGACAAAATTTAACTGGTGGTATTGATTATACATGGCGAAGTTCTAAAACAACTAATCATAAATTGGAATTACTTAATGTTCAGTACATTAAAAATCAAAATTCACAAAAATATTTTACCATTTTCAACTCAGAATATGAAAAGTTAAATGATGTGGCTGAGATAATAACTCCCAAACCTACGTTAATTGACTCTGAAGGTAAATTAATAGCGTACGATTACATGAAATTCGTTCTAGATTCTGTTGAGCTGCAAACATCCAACCCAATTGAGTACTTAGAAGTTCAAAAAGTAAATGAACGAAGGGATATTTTAGTTGAAGACTTTCTGGTTCCGGTAATTTCATATACCTATAATTATACGAATAGGGAGGAATTAAAAGACAATGATTTCTCATCAGTTACTGCAAGGGTTATTTCTTCCGGCTCTTTAACCTCAGCATTTATCAAAAAACCAGCAGACGGAACAACCAAAAAGTTATTTGGAGTTAACATTGCTCACTATCTAAAAACTGAATTAGAGTATAAAAAGTACTGGGCAATAAACCCAAATTCTTCCTTTGTACATAGAAGTTTTATTGGTGTTGCCTTCCCTTTCGGAAATTCAAACATACCTTTTAGTAGAAGTTACCGTGCCGGTGGAGCAAACGATATTAGAGCATGGAGAACTTTTGAACTAGGCCCCGGTTCTGAACCTAACAATCTCGAATTTAAAACGGGCACCTTAAAATTTACTACAAATTTTGAATATCGCTTTAAGGTTATCAATAGTATTTACAGTGCCCTTTTTATTGATGCCGGTAATATTTGGGATGTAACTGGTACTAATGTAACCTCCAGTGAAGGCAGATTTAAAGGTTTCTCTTCTCTCAATGAAATAGCCATAGGTTCTGGTTTTGGTCTTCGATATGATTTTAGCTTTTTAGTTTTTCGCTTTGATGTTGGTTTTAAAACCTATGAACCCTATCTTTTTGATAGCAATAAGTGGTTTAAGAATTTTAACTTTAATAATGCTGTATATCAGATTGGCATTAACTACCCTTTCTAAGCACAATCTTTTCTTACAGCCATTTACAACGATTTCGTTTTTTTAACCGTAACTAACCATTTATTTTTAGTAATTTTGAACACTACTAATTATTATTTAAAACATTATGGCTCATAATATAAAGCCCGGTGTTGCTACCGGAGATCAAGTTCAGGAAATTTTTAAACTAGCTAAAGAAAAGAAATTTGCATTGCCTGCAGCAAATGTTATAGGTTCTAGTTCAATAAATGGTGTTTTGGAAACTGCAAAACAGTTAAATGCCCCTGTAATCATTCAATTTTCAAATGGCGGAGCTCAGTTCAATGCCGGTAAAGGACTATCAAACGAAAATGAAAAAGCGGCTGTTGCCGGAGCTGTTGCCGGAGCCAAACATGTGCATTTACTGTCAGAAGCTTACGGCATACCAGTTATTTTACATACCGATCACTGTGCAAAAAAATTATTGCCTTGGATTGACGGATTATTAGATGCTAGCGAAAAACATTTTGCTGAAACTGGAAAACCGCTTTACAGTTCTCATATGATAGACCTTTCTGAAGAGCCTATAAAAGAAAATATAGAAATCTGTAAAAAATATCTGGCAAGGATGAGTAAAATGGGTATGACGCTAGAAATTGAACTCGGTATTACCGGAGGTGAAGAAGATGGTGTTGATAATACAGGCGTTGATAGTTCTAAACTGTACACCCAACCTGAAGAAGTTGCCTACGCTTACGAAGAATTGAAAAAAGTAAGCGATAAATTTACTATAGCAGCTGCCTTTGGTAACGTACATGGTGTTTATAAACCCGGCAATGTTAAGTTAACTCCAAAAATCCTAAAAAACTCTCAAGAATACGTTCAGAAGAAATTCAATACTGGTGTTAACCCAGTAGATTTTGTATTCCACGGAGGTTCAGGTTCTACTCTTGAAGAAATTAGAGAAGCTATTGATTATGGAGTTATAAAAATGAATATCGATACAGACCTTCAATATGGATTTACAGTAGGCATTAGAGATTACATGGTTAAATATTCATCTTATTTACAAAGTCAGATCGGTAACCCTGAAGGAGATGATGTTCCTAATAAAAAATATTACGATCCCAGAAAATGGATACGTGAAGGGGAATTAACATTCATCAGCCGCCTTAAACAAGCATTCGAAGACTTAAACAACGTAAATACATTATAAAATTTATACTTTTAAACGTTTTAACATTCACAAAAGCTAAGTTTTTACTTAGCTTTTGGTTTTTTTAGTAACTTGCAAGCCCAAATTCAAATTGTATGTCATCTTGGTTTAAAAGAAAAGATAAAGGAATCCAAACTCCTACTGAGGAGAAAATGGATGTGCCAAAAGGCCTTTGGTACAAAACCCCTAGCGGTAAAATTGTTGATACTGAAGAATTAAAGGCTAATCAATATGTTAGTCCGGAAGATGGATATCATGTAAGAATTGGAAGCAATGAATACTTTGAAATATTGTTTGATGACAACAAATACAAAGAGTTAAACCCAAACATTACTTCAAAAGATACATTAAAGTTCGTCGACACAAAAAAATATACCGATCGGCTTGATGAAGCCCAAGAAAAGACCAAATTAAAAGATGCTGTTAGGACTGCCGTTGGAAAATCTTATGGTAAAGACCTTGTGGTTGCCGCCATGGATTTTGCCTTTATCGGAGGTTCTATGGGTAGTGTAGTTGGTGAAAAAATTGCCAGAGCTATTGATTATTCCATCAAAAACAATATCCCTTTTTTGATGATCTCAAAATCCGGAGGGGCACGTATGCAGGAATCATCATTATCATTAATGCAATTGGTAAAAACTTCTGCTAAGTTGGCCCAATTAGCTGATGCTAAAGTACCTTACATATCATTGTGTACAGACCCAACAACCGGAGGAACCACAGCTTCGTATGCTATGCTAGGCGATGTAAATTTTGCCGAGCCCAATGCATTGATCGGGTTTGCAGGCCCCAGAGTAGTTAAAGATACTACCGGTAAAGATCTCCCCGAAGGTTTTCAGCGTTCTGAATTTGTATTAGAGCACGGGTTTTTGGATAAAATAATTGAACGAAAAGAACTAAAAAAACAGATCAACCTGTTTTTAGACCTTATCCAAAATACTCCATTAAGATCATAAAAAAGAGCGGCAATGCCGCTCTTTTTATTTTATAAACCACTTAATTAGTATAAAAGATATAATTACTACTAAGACAAAATATTGTTTATCAAAATAATAATCATATATTTGCCGCCGATTATCAGTACATAAAAATTATTAATAAAATTAATGTTAGCATGTATTTAACAAAAGAAAAGAAAGCAGAGATTTTTGAAAAACACGGAAAATCTGCAACAAACACTGGTTCTACTGAAGGTCAAATTGCCTTATTTACTTTTAGAATCAATCATTTAACTGAGCATCTTAAAAATAATCGTAAAGATTTCAACACTGAGCGTTCCTTAGTAAAATTAGTTGGTAAACGTAGAAGTTTACTAGACTATTTAATGAAAAAAGATATTGAAAGATATCGTGAAATCATAAAAGAATTAGGATTAAGAAAATAAAAAAGAGAGGCTTTGTGCCTCTTTTTTTATAAGTTTATAATTAAAGAAGCTTTTTACTTTTCATTGGTTAACACACAACACAACAACTTAAAACCAATTGTTTAATTAAAAAACTATTTATGATACCTAAGGTTCATACAGAAATTATTGAATTAGGAGATGGAAGAACCATCTCAATTGAAACCGGTAAATTAGCTAAACAAGCTGATGGTTCGGTTGTTGTAAGAATGGGCGATGCCATGTTGCTTGCCACCGTTGTGTCTGCAAAAAGTGCAAGTCCGGGAGTTGATTTTTTACCCTTAACAGTAGATTATAGAGAGAAATTTGCTGCTGCTGGACGTTATCCGGGTGGATTCTTTAAAAGAGAAGCAAGGCCAAGTACAGAAGAAATTCTGACTATGCGTTTGGTAGACAGAGTATTGCGACCTCTTTTCCCAAAAGATTATCATGCTGAAACTCAGGTGATGATCCAATTAATGTCTCATGATGAAGATGTAATGCCGGATGCTTTAACAGGACTAGCTGCTTCTGCATGTATTGCTATTTCAGATATTCCTTTTGAAACCCCTATCTCAGAAGTACGTGTTGCTAGGGTTGATGGAAATTTAGTTATAAACCCAACCAGAGCGCAACTTGACGAATCTGATATTGATATGGTTGTAGGTGCGTCTGCTGATTCTGTGATGATGGTGGAAGGAGAGATGAAAGAGATCTCTGAAGAGGAAATGGTTGAAGCAATCAAATTTGCTCATGATGCTATAAAAGTACAATGTGAAGCGCAACTTAAATTAGCCGAAAAAGTAGGCAAAAAAGTTATTAGAGAATATGAAGTTGCTGTTGAAGATGAAGATTTAGCTGAAAAAATCAGCAAAATGGCTTATCAAAAATGTTATGATATTGCCAAAAAAGGAACCTCTAAACAAGAACGCGGTGAAGCTTTTGCTAATGTAAAAGATGAGGTATCAGCTACTTTTTCTGAAGAAGAGTTAGAAGAAAAAGGTGAGCTTATTTCTAACTATTTCGGAAAAGCTCAAAAAGCTGCTGTTAGAGACCTTATTTTAAACGAAGGTATCCGTTTAGACGGAAGAAAAACAACTGACATTAGACCTATTTGGTGTGAAGTTGATTATTTACCTTCAACACACGGTTCTTCAATTTTTACCCGTGGCGAAACACAAGCCTTGGCTACCGTAACATTGGGTACTTCAAGAGAGGCCAATATGGTTGATCTACCTACCTTCCAAGGAGAAGAAACATTTTATTTGCACTATAATTTCCCTCCTTTCTCAACTGGCGAAGCAAAACCTTTAAGAGGTACTTCACGTAGAGAAATAGGACATGGTAACTTAGCACAACGTGCTTTAAAGGGTATGGTTCCAGATGATTGCCCATATACTGTACGCGTAGTTTCTGAAGTACTTGAATCTAACGGTTCATCTTCTATGGCTACCGTTTGTGCTGGAACTATGGCATTGATGGATGCCGGTGTTCAAATGAAAAAACCTGTATCTGGGATTGCTATGGGATTGATCTCTGATGGTGAAAAGTATGCTGTACTTTCAGATATTTTAGGCGATGAAGACCACTTAGGCGATATGGACTTTAAAGTTACCGGAACAAAAGATGGTATTACTGCTTGCCAGATGGATATTAAAATAAAAGGTTTGTCTTATGAAATCTTAGTGAACGCTCTAAAACAAGCAAGGGATGGTCGTTTTCATATTTTAGAAAAACTTATTGAAACCATTCCTGCTCCTAACGCTTCTGTTAAGCCTCATGCTCCTAAAATGGTTACAACTGTTATTCCTGGAGATTATATTGGAGCTTTGATAGGGCCTGGCGGAAAAGTGATACAAGAACTTCAGAAAGAAACTAAAACCACTATTGTTATCAATGAAGATCCGGTTACTGAAGAAGGCATTGTTGAAATATTAGGAACCTCTCAAGAAGGTATTGATGCCGTATTAGCAAAAATAGATGCCATGTTATTTAAACCACAGGTAGGTGAAACATATAAGGTAAAAGTTATCAAAATGCTTGATTTTGGTGCTGTTGTTGAATATGTAAAAGCTCCTGGTAATGAAGTACTACTTCATGTAAGCGAACTAGCTTGGGAACGTACTAACAATGTAAGTGATGTTGTTAAATTAGGCGATATACTAGATGTTAAATATTTTGGTATTGATCCTAAAACCAGGAAAGAAAAAGTCTCGAGGAAAGCATTGTTGCCAAAACCTGAAGGTTTTAAAGAAAGACCTCCGAGAGAAGGTAATGAACGTGGACGTGATAACCGCAGTAGAGATAACCGTGGACGTGATAATCGTAGGGACGATAGAAGACCCAGAGAAGATAAAGAAGATTAATTAAAAAAAGCCTCAACAATTGTTGAGGCTTTTTTAATTTACAATTCGCCATTCTTTTCCATCTAAATCATCAAACCCTATGATGCCTTGTTTAAAATCATAATAAATACTCTTTGATTTTGAATCATTATGCAAAGTGAAAAATTCTTCAGTATTAATAACTACTACCTTATCATAACTTTGCCTATCAAAATTTATTTCTTGTAAATTACCATAGGGTGAAGTAAAGTTAAATCCACCTGATAAACAAAAAAACCCATCATATTCTGGAATTGATATTATTGTAGATAGATTTTTTTCAAATGTTTTACGAATATGAATATAAATCTTGTTACATTCAATTGAAAAATTTATAAGTTCAAGTTCTATCCATAATTCATCATAATAAAAGCTATCCCCTATGCCGGGTTGGCCAAAGCCATAACCACTTTCATACTCTTTTTGTAAAAAGGTGTAATAAAGTGATTTTATTTTCACCTCATCACCATCCTTATTTCTATAAGTAAAAATCTTACCTTCGTTTTTATAAACCGTTGGAATATATTTATAATCAGATTTTGTAAATTTGTAGTAAGAAACATTATCACTCCAATCGAAATCTATTGAGCATGAATAGAGTATAAATGTAGCTAGAAAAAAAATTGGATTTTTCATAACCCTAATTTTAAAACCGTTTACCAATGGAAATTCCAATCCGTGGATAACCTTCATCAATTTTATCAGTATTTAAAAAGTTTCTACCACCTCCCAAATATAGCTCTCCTATAAATCCATTTTTTGTTATAAACTTTCCACCAACAGCAATGCCTAAGCCAAAACCCATAGCATTATTTTTAATATTTATATAGTGAGCATTATCATAGTTCTCATATTTTTGAGAATAGAAAGCCGCATTACCTTCAATAAAAAAACCTGCTGCCCTTTTACGTCCAAAAAACAATCGATAATTGGGATAAACAAAAAATTTATAACCAATACCTTTATCAATAGAAAATGCAAGTGATACTCCTGCAGTAGATTCTTCATTAATTATATAATCATAACTGAATTCTGGAAATTCTAACAATAAAGATCCTACATTAATCTTAAATTCATTATTCCCATTAGTGTGATTTTTTACATCTTGAGCAAAAAGAGATGAACTTAAAAAAACACATAATACAATAAATAAATATTGGCTAAATAATTTTTTACTTGCTTTCATAATTAAAAAATTTAAGGTTGAACGATTTAAAATTAATTGCAATATTTA
>JAGQYU010000176.1 GCA_020435885.1 Flavobacteriaceae bacterium | reverse complement strand
ACCAACAACAAAATATATGTAAGCGCTTTGAAATATTTCAAAGCGCTTTTTTGTACACAATTTGTACAATATAAAAATGGTAAAATACCGCTTAATACTTTTTCTGTTTATAGCTCTTTCGGTAAGCTGTACTAAAAAAACTCCTACAAATATGACAGCTCATAAATATACAAATGCATTAATTAAAGAAACTAGTCCTTATCTGCTACAACACGCTCATAATCCGGTTAATTGGTATCCGTGGAATGATACAACGTTGGAACTCGCCAAAAAGGAAAACAAACTTATCTTAGTTTCAGCAGGTTACGCCGCTTGCCATTGGTGTCATGTAATGGAACATGAAAGTTTTGAAGATGAAGAAGTAGCGGAAATAATGAATAAAAATTTCATCAATATTAAGGTTGACCGAGAAGAACGCCCAGATGTAGACCAAGTCTATATGAGCGCCGTACAATTAATGACCGGAAGAGGTGGTTGGCCTTTAAACTGTGTAGCCCTACCGGATGGAAGGCCTATTTGGGGAGGCACTTATTTCCCTAAAGATAATTGGATAAGTATCCTTAAACAACTAGCTGATCTCTATACTAATGAGCCTGAAAAAGCCGAAGAATATGCTTCTAAACTAACAGAAGGTATCAAACAAACGGATGCCATAATTGTAAACAGTACATCTAAAGAATTTACATTAACGGAATTAAACACCACAGTAAATAACTGGAAAAAAAGAATGGACTTCCAATACGGGGGTTCCATGGGTGCGCCAAAATTCCCTATACCAAACAATTTTATTTTCTTGTTAAGATATGCTGTTCAAACTAATAACCAAGATATACTGAACTATGTAAACACATCGCTAACTAAAATAGCTTTAGGTGGTATCAACGATCAGGTTGGTGGCGGTTTTGCCAGATACTCCGTTGATAATCGTTGGCATATCCCTCACTTTGAGAAAATGCTATATGACAATGCTCAATTGGTTAGCTTGTATGCGCAAGCCTATATGGCTACTGAAAATTCATTTTACAAAGATATAGTGTACGAAACTACAGCTTTTGTTGAAAGGGAATTGATGGACAAGAATGGTGCTTTTTACTCATCGCTAGACGCCGATAGTAAAAACACTGAAAACGAACTTGAAGAAGGTGCTTTTTATGTTTGGAAAAAGGAAGAATTGCAACATATAATTAAAGATGATTTTGAGCTTTTTACTGATTATTACAATATTAATGCTTCATTTATATGGGAAGAGAAATACAATTTACATAGAACTATTACCGATGAAGAGTTTTGCAAAAAACATTTTATAGAAATTGATCAATTAAAACAAAAAGTAAAAAGCTGGAAACAATTACTCTTTGAGCAACGCAACAAAAAAGAAAGGCCAAGACTTGATGATAAAGTACTAACATCATGGAATGCTTTGATGCTAAAAGGATATGTTGATGTATACAAAGCATTTGGTGATCATCATTTTTTAACTATTGCCCTAAAAAATGCCAATTTTATTTCAAAAGTTCAACAAAATGAAGAGGGTGGGTTATTTAGAAACTTTAAGAATGGTAAAAGCACCATCAATGCTTACCTTGAAGACTATGCTACGGTTATAGATGCTTACATCTCGTTATATCAAGTTACGCTGGATGAGAACTGGTTACAACAGGCAAATCAATTAGCCATGTATACTTTTGATCATTTTTTTGATACTAATAGTAAGATGTTTTTCTTCACTTCCGATTTAGACAGAGAATTGGTTTCAAGAAAGATTGAAACTGACGATAATGTAATTCCTTCATCAAATTCAATCATGGCAAACAAT
Organism: Flavobacteriaceae bacterium; assembly: GCA_020435885.1. Lineage (GTDB taxonomy): Bacteria > Bacteroidota > Bacteroidia > Flavobacteriales > Flavobacteriaceae > Aureibaculum. The sequence goes on along the minus strand of JAGQYU010000176.1, from coordinate 2,917 downwards.
CTGTTTAAACTTAGCTATTATTTCAACAATAAAAGCTACAAAGATACTTCTGTTCAAATGCTTCATAATATAAAGAACATCATGCTAAATTATGGTGCAGGCGCATCTAACTGGGCTTGTTTGTACTCCAATCTTTTAGGCGATTATTATGAAGTTGCAATTGTAGGTGATAATGCTTTAGAAGCTACAAAAGAAATCAATAAACAATATGTTCCCAACAAATTGATTGTTGGTAGCACCGGAAAAAGTAATTTGCCTTTATTGCAAAATAAATACACTCCTAATTCTACAACCATATATGTGTGCGTTGACGGAGCTTGCCTTTTACCGGTTAACGAAACTAAAAAAGCATTAGAGCAATTAAAAATTTCAATACAATGAAAGTCTTGGAGATATTTTTTGTAGCACTGGTAGCTTTTTTACATATCTACTTTATGATTTTGGAAATGTTCTATTGGAACAAGCCCAAAGGGATGAAAGCTTTCGGCCTTTCAAAAGATTTTGCAGATGCTTCCAAAGTTTTAGCTGCTAACCAAGGTTTGTATAATGGTTTTTTGGCTGCAGGGCTGATATGGTCTATCGTTAACAAAAACTTCACACAACCTATAGCACTATTTTTCTTAACTTGTGTCATAATTGCTGGTGTTTATGGTGCCTTTACAACTAAAAAAATTAAACTGTTTTACATTCAATCTATTCCTGCAATAATAGCATTGATCTTAACCATACTAAACAACTAAAACATGAAAAATTTAAACCTATACTTAGAAAAATTCTTAAAACTCATCGTTGAGTATTCTCCCAAAATTATTACAGCTTTAGTTATTTTAATTGTAGGGTTGTGGTTGGTAAAAATCATAACCAAGTACATCCAGAAATTAATGATCAAAAGAGGTATGGATGAAACCCTTACAAAATTTCTTAGCGACCTTGTAAATTGGACTTTAAAAGCTCTATTGTTTGTAACTGTAATATCACAGTTGGGAGTTCCTGCAACTTCTTTTGTAGCCATTTTAGGTGCTGCTGGTTTAGCTATTGGACTGGCTTTGCAAGGCTCCCTTGCCAATTTTGCCGGCGGAGCTTTGATAATGATCTTTAAGCCATTTAAAGTCGGTGATTTAATTGAAGCTCAAGGCGAGCTTGGCGCAGTTAAGGAAATTCAAATTTTTGTAACGAAATTATTAAATCCACAAAACAAGCTCATAATTATTCCCAACGGAACTTTATCAAACGGAAATATAACCAATTATACCGAAGAAGGTAAACTTAGGATCGATCTTACTTTTGGAGTATCATATGATTCTGACATCAAACAAACCAAAGATGTGTTGCTAGAAGTATTGACTTCCAATGAAAAAGTTTTAAAAGACCCAGCCCCAACTGTGAATGTTTCTGAACTTGCGGATAGTTCCGTAAACTTTGCCGTTCGCCCTTGGGCAAAACCTGAACATTATTGGGATGTATATTTTGAAACTACCGAAAATGTGAAAAAAGCATTAGATAAAGCTGGCATAGAAATACCTTATCCACATTCAGTGGAAATACAGAAAAAAAGTTAAATTAATTAATTATCTTTGGAATTACTAAAAATAGTAAAATGAAAAAATATTTCGTTAGTAGCATTGTAATTTTTCTCTTTTTATCAAATATATCTATTCACTGTCAGGTTTCAAATAATCAACAAATATTAAATGACAGAAATACTGTTACTTCTGTTGATTTACGCTCTAAAAAACTAGAAGGAAGTCCATATATAAATAAAATTTTCCTCCCTGCCAAACTTGAGACAGATGGTAATATTTATTCAATGAAATATAATGCATATCAAGATGAAATGGAGGTTGAAAAAGATGGAAAGCAGTTTAATCTAATAAAGAAAATCAATCATAAAATTACTTTTTTAAATGATAACAAAATCTATTCTCCTTATAGTTTTAAAGAAAATAACGAATATAAAGTAGGTTTTTTTGTTGTATTACTCGAGGATAAGAAAATTTCCTTATTTCTTAAAGAAAAAGTAAAACTCTATGATGAGGTTAAACCTAAAACAGGATATGAAAAATATCAGCCCCCAAAATTAAAAAGGATGGATGATTCATTTTATATAAGCTATGATAGTAAAATAGCTGTTCAAGTTCCTAAAAAGAAAAAGGAAATTTTAGCCTTATTTTCTGGCAAGGCTGATGATGTTGAATCTTATGCCAAAAAAAATAAGTTAGGATTTAACAAAAAAGATGATCTGATTAAAATCTGTACTTATTATAGTACATTGTAAAATTAATTTTTGTTTGCAGTAAAAAAATCCTTTAAATAAAAAGGCTCAAAATAAGCGACATCCTCGATGTCGTTTTTTTTGTACTTCTCATAAGATAGCATAACCATTTCTTTAGCCGAAGGTAAATATCCCTCTAAAAAAATTGCATTAGTGTGTGTAATAATATTTTTACATTTCTCAACTGCATCGCCTAAAAAATAAATCTTACTCTCCTCCAAAATTTCAGCGAAGGAGTTTTTATCAATAATTTCAGCTTTAGTTTCTCTAATTTGAGAGTAATTTGAATCAAAAATAGCGCTGTACACTTCCATCCTCCTAGCATCGATCATGGGTACAATAAACGCACTTTGCTCAACTTCATAAGCCATCGCTAACACTTTTAATGTAGCTATCGAAATTAGAGGAATATCTAACGAAAAACATAATCCTTTTGCGGCCGAAACCCCTATACGTAATCCTGTATAAGAACCAGGGCCTTTACTCACTGCCACAGCACTTAAATCATTAGAAGAATATGCTGCTTTTCGCATAACTTCTTCAATAAATAGGTGAAGGTTCTCTCCATGTATATATCCTTCACCACTATATTCTTTCAAACTCAAAAGTTCACCATCTTTAGAAAGACTTACAGAACAATTTTTT
>JAGQYU010000175.1 GCA_020435885.1 Flavobacteriaceae bacterium | reverse complement strand
ATGGATTTAGCAAAGTTTTTATTGGAAGATGATGAAAATAAATACACTATTGATAGCGTGTACAAATATATTGATAAGAAAAAGGAGAAACATATGTCTTTAAACAAAAAACTTCCTATTTTTCTTTATTACTTTACAGCTGAAGCAGATTCAACAGGTAATGTAAAGTTCTACGATGATGTATATGGATTAGATAAAAAACTGATTAAAGAATTAATCAATACTGGCAACTAGGTCAGTTGTAGTGTTCAATAGTTTAGACTTTTCCAAATACGAACTCTTAGGATAGTAGATAAACAAACAACTTCCTTCTTTAATTTTGTTTATAATGGTTTTATAATCTTCTTCTGGAAGAGATGGGCAACCGTAACTTCTGCCTAACCTGCCATTTCTTTTAATATAATCGTAGCTTACATAATCAGCTTGGTGGATAACTATGGCACGGTCTCTGGCATTGCTGTTGGAAAATTCCAATCCGTCTAAGCGTAATGAAAATCCATGTTTGCCAATATAGGTTTCGGCAGTTTTATAAAAACCTAAACTAGACTGATGGCTGTTTACTATATTAGAGAATTTTGTTGCTGTTTCACTACCTGAATTCCTGCCGTGTGCTACTAAACTTTTATGCTCTAATTCAAAAGTTTCCATATTTATGATAAAGAAACGTTCATCATTAGCAGAAACACTCATATCTATGATAGTCAGGTATTTAGAATTTGAAAGATCATTGTCATTTTGTAAATTCAAATATCCTTTTAAGGCATATTTAAAAGCATCAAAATCGAGTTCCTTTTCATTTATTTTTTCGTAAACTGTACTGGAATAGCTGTAAAAAGAATCTTCATTAAGGACATTCTCTTCATTTCTATTGGTTATAGTATTGTATATTTCATAAGGGTTAGATACCCATGCGTACATGGGAAACATAAGAAGGGAAGAAATTGCAAAGAGTAAAAATTTTACACGCATAAGACACCACTGTTTTTACTGTTATAAAACAATTCAAAACGAAAAAGTCCTACTTTTTCTAATTTTAAAAATGTAATAGAATATCTTTTTTGATTTCAAAAAAGACCCTTGATCATAGCAGAAACCAACAAGTGGTCATAAATATAAATAACTATACAGTTATAGATTTATTGTATTGGCAAATGTTAAAATTTGCGATTATTTTTCAGATTTTTTAGAAGCAGCTTGATTAGCATATTTTTGCTTATTAAGCTCATCCTGCAATTCTCTTCGTAACTTTTGCTCTCTTTCCAATGCACGCTGTCTATGGTTTTCATATTCCTCTTCAATTTCAGATTTAGCTTTTTTAGCTTCTACGGTTATAGCGTTGCTATTTTTAAATTTAGCGATGAAGAACAATAATGCAGCTGTTAATCCTACGATGATAGACCAAAGCAAAGCGTTGTAACCGCCTTTGCTCATTTGTATGCCTAATAAACTGATGCTATCTTTCTCCTTTGTTACAGCATCCAAATTATTGTTGATAGATGCTAATTGAACGTTTAATGAATCAATTCGGCTCTTTTGTGAACTAACAACAGTTTGACTTTCATTATAGATGTTTCTACCAAGCTTTAAGGAGTCATATACATTGTTTCTAAACTTAAGCAAATTATTTATTTTAATGGTTCTGTACTGTTGCCCTGTTTTTGGATCAGTCCATTTAGGTGATTTTTGAAAAAGGTATTCAAACTGGCTTTCTACAGTGCCACCATCCAACGATGCTTTTTCTTCATCAGTTTCCTGCGAATAGGTAAGTAATGAGATAAAAAGAATAGGAAGAAATGAGATTAAAAATTTAGTTAATTTCATCTTGTTTAATTTAGAGTTTTTGTTTGAACTTCAAATGTAATTAATTACATTAAAAAATGTAAAGATAAAATAAAAAAAGGTTAAAATAGTTTTTTAAACTTCTGAGGATCAACTTCATGCATTAACATATACACACTTTCAAAAATATCTTCAACTGAAGGTTTAGAGAAATAATCACCATCAGAACCATATGCGGATCTATGATCTTTTGCGGTTATAGTTATGGGTTTACTGTCTAAATATTGATAGGCATCTTGTTTATTCAAGATATGATCGAGTAAGTAAGCCGAAGCCCCTCCGGGAACATCTTCATCAATAATAGCCAGTCTATTAGTTTTTGCAACACTTTTTACAAGGTCTTGATTCAAATCAAAAGGAAGTAGTGTTTGTGCATCTATTATTTCAGCATTTATACCAACTTGAGATAGTAATTTATCAGCATCTTCAACTAATTTTAGTGTAGAGCCGTATGACAGAATGGTAATGTCTTTTCCTTCTTTTAATACTTCTACAACCCCAATAGGAGTAGTAAATTCACCTAAGTTTGCTGGCATTTTTTCTTTTAGACGGTAACCGTTCAGGTTTTCAACAATCAAAGCAGGTTCGTCGGTTTGTAAGAGGGTGTTATAAAAACCGGCAGCTTTGGTCATGTTTCTTGGAGTGAGAATATACATGCCTCGTAATAAGTGTAATAAAGCACCCATATGCGAACCTGAATGCCAAATGCCTTCAAGGCGATGCCCTCTGGTTCTTACTATCAGCGGGGCCTTTTGTCTGCCAAAAGTTCTGTACCTAAGCGTAGCCAAGTCATCACTTAGAATTTGAAGGCCATATAATAAATAGTCTAAGTATTGTATTTCGGCGATAGGCCTTAACCCTCTCATTGCCATTCCAATACCTTGCCCTATAATAGTAGCTTCTCTAATGCCGGTATCAGCTATTCTTAGCTCTCCATATTTTTCTTGTAAGCCTTCCAACCCTTGATTTACATCGCCAATTTTACCGGAATCTTCTCCAAAAATTATAACTTCAGTATGATTGCTTAAGAGCTTGTCAAAATTATTTCTCAAAACTACTCTGGCATCTGCAATTTCACTATCATCAGTGTAAACAGGTTTAACCTCCTTTATAGAAGTAGCATTGTTTTCAGCCTCACTATACAAATAAGCGCTGTAGTTGAATTCTTGCTCAACAGTATATTGTTTTATCCAGTTTACAAGATCTGCTTTAGCAGGAGTATCTCTTAAATAGATAAGGGCTTGTCTGGCAGTAGAAAGAACATCTTTTTTTAAAGGGTCTTTTATAGTTGATAGATCGTTCTTTAATTTTATGAGAAAAGGCTTGTTTTCACTTTTTTCGGCAGTTTTTTCCAGCAAAGTAATTACTTGCTTTTGAGCTGAAATGATATCTTTCAAATAATTATTCCACGCATTTCTTTTAGCAGCACTGACTTCCTTTTTTGCTTCTTTTTCTATTTCTATAAGCTCTTCTTCATTTTGGAATATTTCTATGACCCACTCTCGCATTTTAGCAATACAATCGTGTTCAGCTTCCCAATTCAATCGTTCTTCACTTTTGTATCTTTCATGAGAACCTGAAGTAGAGTGCCCCTGAGGCTGTGTAAGTTCCTTTACATGGATAAGTACGGGAACATGTTCCTTTCTGGCAACTGTGGCCGCTTGTGTATAAACATCAACTAGTTTAGAATAATCCCAGCCGTTTACTACAAAAATTTCGTATCCGTTAGTGTTTTCATCACGTTGAAAGCCTTTTAGGATTTCCGAAATACTTTCTTTAGTAGTTTGATATTTTGCAGGAACCGATATGCCATATCCATCATCCCAAACACTAATAACCATTGGTACTTGCAATACACCAGCCGCGTTCACAGTTTCAAAAAAATGACCTTCAGAAGTGCTGGCATTTCCTATGGTTCCCCAAGCAATTTCATTACCCTTGTCGGAGAAATTATTGGCATCTTTTAATCCCTCAAGATTCCGATACATTTTAGAAGCTTGAGCTAGGCCAAGCAATCTTGGCATTTGACCGGCAGTTGGTGAAATATCGGCACTTACATTATATTGGGTCATCAGATTTCTCCAACTACCATCTTCATTGATAAGGTGCGTTGCAAAATGGCCGCCCATTTGCCTTCCAGCGGCATAGGGTTCAGCAATAATATCAGTATGGGCATACAATCCGGCAAAGAATTGTTCAGGAGTAAGTTCTCCTATAGCCATCATAAAAGTTTGATCTCTATAATAACCAGAACGCCAATCTCCTTTTTGAAAAGCTTTGGCCATAGCAAGCTGCGGAATTTCTTTTCCGCCGCCAAAAATGCCGAACTTAGCCTTTCCGGTAAGTACTTCTCTACGACCTAAAAAACTACATTCTCTACTGAGTACAGCAATTTTATAATCGTGTATGATTTCTTTTTTAAAATCAGTATAAGACAGTTTTTGCTCAGTAAGAAAGGGCTTTTCAGACATATTTGCTATTTTGATTCCTTTTGCAAAAGTACAATTTTTAACTGTAAATTTAAAGATGTACTTAGTTTTAATTAGAAAAAGCCTCTTCTTAAAAAACTTACAATTTTATTAGGATTTACTGTTAGAACAAACCTGATTTTGGTAGGATATGCTTTGTTTGAGGGCTCAAAACCTAAACTGGATTGAATAGGAAAGTATACTTCTAGAATATTATGAATAAAGTTGAGGCGTACACCGCTATCGTATTTAAATGAAGGGTCAAAACCTTTATTTTTATAGAAACCGGCATCGGCATAGATCTCTATCCATTTCCAAACACTGAAACTTCCGTTGGTGGTTGCAATCCATTGATTTGCATACGGATTTTCGAACATGGATTTGAAACCTCCTTCAGCAATGATGATCTGCTGGCTAAAAAAACCTGATTGCTCTGAACGCCCCAGATAATCATAATCGAACAAATAATCTTTAGGCCTGTCTAAAGAAAAACTGAAATAATCATCTTGAGTTTTATTTGATAAAAATGTACCAAAATATGCCCTGAAATCATATTGTCTGTATTTGTCGGTCAGTTTCCTGTATCTGAAATCGGCTGAAAGTTTACTGAACTTGTCACCCAGTTGAAAATCAAAATAATATCTAAGATCGTCTATTATTTCTGGTTTTGCATAGCCGTATCGGATGTTAAAAACATTGTATTTATTGTAATCAATTGTTTCAGCATCAGGGGCTATGTCTTTGTCAACCACTACATATCTGGCAAGGATTGATTTGCCTCCAACATCTCTTAAACTGTTTCTTTTGAATTGAACATTGACAAAAGGTACTAATGTTTTATATTGCAGTTCAGGAGCGTAATGGAAATTACTTCCGGCAATACCGGCAGTATATCTGTAAACTGAACTTTCTTCAGGTAAATGCTGATAAACTAATGAAAATGA
>JAGQYU010000174.1:4826-15408 GCA_020435885.1 Flavobacteriaceae bacterium | reverse complement strand
TTTAATACCTGCTTCACTAGAAATTCTTTTGGAGGTTTCATAAGCTGCCAATGCCGCAACAGGAAGTGTAGAAAGTTCTAATCCTAAATAGAACATTAAGAAATCTCCGGCAGAGATCATAAAATACATTCCTAACAAGGAAGAAAGCAATAGCATAAAGAACTCAGTTCCTTTGTTTTCTTCAATTACTTTTTCTTGTATCCAGTCGGCTGATTGTAATAAAAGGATAAATACACCTACATTGAGTACATTTTTGAAGAAATAGATAAGATTGTTGGTTCTGAACATACCACCAAACAATTCGCCTTCATCAAGGCCAAAGAATCCTATAATAGTATGAATACCAAATAGAAATATGGCTAAGTGTACTAGACTTTCTTTTTTGTTTTTATTTGTAAAGATTTCACCTACTATCAGCAATAAAATTATGGCTAACAATAGTAGTTCGTGTCTCATCAGTAAGAAATTACTAAAATCCATTAGTATTGTTTTTTAATATGGTAATACTCCTTGAATAAACGGTTGTAAACTTTCGTAGATTATGTCACTCAACCAAAGTGGCGCTACCCCCATGCCCGTTATTGGTATCAATAATAATAAAGCTCCTAGTTTTTCGTACCACTGAGCTTTTGGCAGCGAAAGATATTCTTCATTTTTAACAGGCCCCATTAACATGATACCTACAACTCTCAAAATATATACGGCGGTTACAACAATTGCTGAAACTGATACGATAGTTGCTATTCTCCTAAATAGATCTTCATGTTCAAAAGCTCCTACAAAAATGTTCATTTCGGCTACAAATCCACTAAATCCGGGTAGTCCTAAAGAAGCTAGTCCTGCAATTACATAAATAGCTGATATAAAAGGAATTACTTTTAGCAACCCTCCTAGTTTGGTAATATCTCTCGTATGTGTTCTTTCGTATATCATCCCTATTAAGGCGAAGAATAAGGCTGTCATCAATCCATGGGAAAGTGATTGTAGAATAGCACCATTCCATGCCGTTTTATTAAGCATCAGCAAAGCAAATAATACCATGCCAAGGTGACTTACAGAAGAATAAGCATTGATATATTTTAGGTCAGTTTGTCTAATAGCGCTAAAAGCACCGTAAATAACACCAAAAGCGGCTAAAATGATAAAGAACCAAGACCAATGTTGTGTGCCTTCAGGTAATAAGAACATGGCAACTCTAAATACGCCATAGCCTCCTAATTTCATCAATACACCTGCGTGCAACATAGACACCGCTGTTGGCGCTGAAGCATGACCATCAGGTGACCATGTGTGGAATGGAAACAAAGCCCCGATTACCGCAAATCCTATAAAAGCAAACGGAAAGAACAGTTTTTGAGCTTCGAAAGGAATGTTTACTTGTGCTATTTCTAATATATTGAATGTAAGAGGGCCACCATCAGCATTAGAATTAAAATAGATACCAAAGATACCTATCATTAAAACGGCAGAAGCACCCATTAACATCAGTGTAAGTTTCATAGCAGAATACTCTTTAGGCCCTGACCCCCAAATACCTATCAATAAATACATAGGTATTACAGCTATTTCGTAGAAAACGAACATGGTAAATAGGTCTATAGAAATAAAGAAACCATAAACCCCTGTTGATAAAACTATCAGCGATATAAAGAATTCTTTAGGAAGGTCTTTCATTTTCCATGAAATGAAAACTCCTGCTAGTACTACTATGGATGTCAATAAAATTAACGAAACGGAAATACCATCTACGCCAATAGTATAATGGATATTAAAGTTTTTAAACCATAGTAGATCTTTGGTAAAGACCATTATACTATCATTAACAGCTCTTTCCTTAAAATAAGCAAATACTAAATTAATGGCCATTGCCAATTGAATGATACTTCCTATCATAGAAACTAACCTTGCCTGTTTTAAATCTTTTGTAAAAACAAGTGCTAAAATGGTTAGTATAGGGACTATTACAAAAAGTGATAAAATATCCATATGCTCATATTAGTTTGTCCATAGATAGATGAAAACCAAGGCTAACACAACAGCTCCACCCACAAAGGCAAAAGCATAGTCTTGGAATCTACCGGATTGTAATTTTTTAATTTTTTGTGATGCTAATACCGTTGAATTACCTATCAAGTTCATAGAGGCATCCACTACATTTCTATCAAACCATGCCGCTGAGGCTGCCACACCTTTAAACAGAATGTTACGGGTAACGAAAAGGTATATCTCATCAAAGTAAAACTTATCATACGTCCATTTATAAAATGATCCGAAGGCATGTGCAAACCTATCTGACAGATTGTTAGGTTTAAAATAAAATACTGCTGCAAGAGCAATTCCTATTAATCCTACAGAAGTTGCTACAATTGCAAGTTTAACATCCAAATGAGTTTCAAATCCCATTTTGTCAGGAGATACATATTCACTAAAATGAGTATATCCGGTTGCTATACTTAAAAATGCCAACACCATTAGTGGAAATGTCATTGATAATGGTGATTCGTGAGGAGTATGTTCATACTTAGTGTTCTTACCCCAGAAGATGCCGAAATACAAACGGAACATATAAAAAGCTGTTAATCCGGCAACAAAGACACCAATACCATAGATAAGTTTATTGTGTTCAAAAGCAGCTACAAGGATCTCATCTTTACTAAAGAATCCTGATGTAAAGGGAAAACCTGAAATAGTCAATGCAGCTATTAAAAAAGTTATACTGGTAATTTTCATGTATTTATGTAAGCCGCCCATATCTTGTAAGTAGTTGCTGTGTACAGCATGTATTACGGAGCCAGCACCTAAGAACAATAAAGCTTTGAACATAGCATGTGTAAACAAGTGGAACATGGAAGCCATATAACCCACACCTTCATGGCCTTCATAACCAGAAACGCCCAGCGCCAACATCATATAACCGATTTGGGACATGGTTGAAAATGCCAACACACGTTTGATATCCGTTTGCGTCACCGCAATTATTGCCGCAAACAGTGATGAAAATGCACCGACGTAGGCTACAATATTCAAAGCAAAACCATCTTCCACAAAGTAATACATGGGGAATAAACGTGCTACTAAGTATACGCCGGCCACAACCATAGTTGCTGCATGTATCAATGCAGAAACCGGTGTGGGGCCTTCCATAGCATCGGGTAGCCAAATATGTAATGGAAACATAGCTGATTTACCTGCACCACCCATAAAAATGAGTATCAACGCCCAAGTTAAGATAGATAAGCCCATGAAAGAGCCAGATGCCCAGTTAGCAATAATACTTCCCTCAGGGTTTGTTAAGGTTTGAAAATCGTATGTGCCTGTATAGTAGCCTATTATTAAAATGCCGATAAGGAAACCAAAATCCGCAAAACGAGTAACTATAAATGCTTTTTTGGCAGCTGCTACAGCAGAAGGTTTAGTATAATAATATCCGATAAGTAAGAATGATGAAACACCAACTAATTCCCAAAAAATATAGATTTGGAATAAATTAGTGGCCAACACTAATCCAAACATAGAGAAAGAGAACAACGACAGATACGCAAAGAATTTGGTGTAACCATCATCACCTTTCATATAGCCCCTACTGTAAATATGTACCATCAATGAAACGGTGGAAACCACTATTAACATCATCACAGAAATAGGGTCTATCAACACACCCATATCAATGTGAAGGGTTTCAGTAAAGCTCATCCAGTTGGTCTTTTCAACAAAAGTTTGAAAAACACCATCTTCTTTTCCATGTATAAAATAGTATTGAAAAGCTGTGTAATAGGATAATATTGCTGAGGTTAATAATCCGGCAACGCCAATATAACCTGAAACAGCGGGTTTAATTTTTTGATTGAAGATTCCTAAGACTAAGAAAACTGCCAGAGGAATTAACGGTATTGCTATTGTATAACTTACATTCATAACGTTCTACATTAATACTTCATAATTTCAGTTTCTTTAACCTCAACAGAGCTTATTTGCCTGTATAGGTTAATGATTATAGCCACAGCCAACGCAGTTTCTGCAGCAGCTACAGCAATGATGAATATGGAAAAGAAAACACCTTCCAACAAGGTTGGATACAGATATTTATTTATTACCACAAAATTTACTACCGATGCATTTAAAATCAATTCAGTTGAGATGAGGATTGATATTAAATTTTTTCTGGTAATGAAGCCGTACACTCCAATAAAAAAGATGATGGAGGTTACGGTTAAGATTTCGTATATGCTAATTCCTGCAATCATAAAGCATTATTTTTTATCAAATAATTTGGTTCCTTTGGCAATTACTATAGCTCCGACCATAGCGGCAAGTAACAACACACTTATCACTTCAAAAGGCAATACAAATCCACCTTTTTCATAGCTTAGTAAACCTTTACCAATTTCATTTACAGTAGTTGTTGTATAATTTTCAACGGGTTGAAACGGATGATTGTAAATAGTGTACAAGAATACACCTAAACCAATTAAACATAAGAGTGCGGTAACTATCTGTTTGATAGGTTTGGCAATTTCAAGTTCCATTTCAATGTGATGTACCAACAATACAGAAAAGATAATGAGTACTATAATACCTCCGGCGTAGACCGTTAACTGTATGGCTGCCAAAAAGTTGTAATCTATTAAAAAGTAAATTCCGGCAATACCTACAAGCACAAAAAGCAAGTAGATAACTGAACGTAGCATTTTTCTGCTGCTAACAGAAGCAATGGCAAAAGCTACTATGATAAATGCTAAGATGTAAAATATTATTTTTTCCATATCTCTAATCTTCTATACCTGCTTTAACTTTAGATCCGGGTCTGTTCAATACTTTGGTAAGCTGTGATCTGTCATACACGGAATTCTCAAAATTCTGCGCCCAAACAATAGCATCAGTAGGGCAAGCCTCAATACATAAACCACACATAGTACACATGCTTAAGTGGTAAATGTGTTTATCGATCATTTTTTTCTTTTTGCCCGTTTCCGGATCAAGTTGCCTATCCCAAATAATTTCGATAGAACCATTGGGGCAAGCTATTTCACAAGATTGGCAACCTGTACATCTATGTTCGTTGTTCTCATCATGAGGCATAATAACTTCACCACGAAAACGATCAAACATTTTTAACGTTTCTCTGTTATCAGGATATTGTTGTGTAATTGCTCCTTTACGGGAATGCAGGAAGTAATTTCCTGTAATGCTCATCCCTGTGAGCAGTGTTTTAATTCCGTTATATATATCTGAAAAATAACTCATAATCACTAGAATTTAATTGTTAGGTTTAGCCACACTAAAATGGCCATAATAACAATGTTCACAAGGTTTATGGGGAGTAAATATTTCCACTCTAAGGTCAATAATTGGTCTACTCTTAGACGAGGGAATGTCCACCTGAACCACATCATCAAAAATACTAACAACAATGTTTTGCCCAAGAACCAGAACACACCCAGCCAAGGAATAGAATCTGTAATTCCAAAAGGTGAAAGCCATGCTCCAAAAAATATAGTAGTAGCAATAGCCGCAATTATAAACATGTTGATAAATTCTGCTAAGAAGAAGTAAGCAAACTTCATCCCAGAATATTCCGTATGGAAACCTGCACCTAATTCCGATTCCGCTTCTACAAGGTCAAATGGAGCTCTGTTGGTTTCGGCAGTTCCGGCAATCATATAGATCATAAAAGCTATAATTGCAGGGATATGCCCTTGAACGATCAACCAACCATTTTTTTGTACTTCTACAATTTCAGAAAGTTGCAAAGTGCCTGTTAAAAGCACCATAGTTAATAATGATAAACCTACAGAAAGCTCATAGCTGATGGTTTGTACACCACTACGCATAGCACCGATCAACGCATATTTATTATTACTGCTCCATCCGCCAAGCAAAATACCTATAACACCAATGGATGAGATGGCAATTAAAAAGAAGATACCAATATTGATATCAAAGGCTTGAAATTCTTGTGTAAAAGGAAAAACTGCCAATGCCATTAATGAAGAAACAATTACAAAATAAGGTGCTAAATTGTATAAAAAGTTATCTGCTTTTATGGTGCCCGTAAGTTCTTTCGAAACCAGTTTTAAAGCATCGGCCATGGTTTGAAATATCCCCTGAGGGCCAACCCTGTTAGGACCTAAACGCAATTGAAACCATGCGGCAACACGCCTTTCTAACAATACCAAATACAAACCGGCCACAGCAAAGAATGCTAAATACGCAACTGCAATCAACACCATTTCCACAATGCTGGCAGCGCCTTCTGGCATTATGCTAAAAAGCCAATCGTGAACCGTCTTTGTGATACTTACTATCTTCATTGTATAAATTTTATCTGTCAATATCAGGTATAACAAGGTCTAAAGTAGCCATGGTAGCTACTAAATCGCCAATTTTACCTCCAACAGTTATATGGTTTAATAATGATAAATTTGAAAATCCGGGTGAGCGGAACTTAATTCTGTAAGGATTTTTGGTTCCGGTACTTATAATGTAAACACCCAATTCTCCTCTTGCTGTTTCTACTTTTTGGTAGAACTCACCTTTAGGAAGTTTTATAACAGCGTTTGTTTTTACTTTATATTCTCCTTCAGGGATGTTATCGATCAATTGCTCAATAATGGACATTGATTCCCACATTTCCTGTACTCTAACTCTATATCTTGCAAAAGTATCTCCTTCAGTATCAAGTATTTCATTAAATTGAACTCTGTCATAAGCACTGTAAGGATGATGTTTTCTAACATCACAAGAATAACCGGAAGCCCTACCAACAGGCCCTGATGCGCCAAAGGAAATGGCATCTTCTTTGGTTAAAATACCTACACCTTTGGTACGTTTTTGGAAAATTACATTTCCGGTAAGTAAACGGTCATATTCAGGTAATTTTGTTTTAAAATGAGCAATAAAATCTTTTACTCTTTGTACAAAATTTGGGTGAATATCAAACATCAATCCGCCGGGAGCATTGTAATTCATAGTTAACCTTGCGCCACAGGTTTCCTCAAAAATATCATTAATCATTTCACGGTCACGGAAACCATAAAAATAGGTGGTCAACGCACCAACGTCCATACCCATAACACCCCACCAAAGTGTGTGCGAAGCAATACGGGTAAGCTCAGAAATGATGGTCCTGATCACTTTTACCCTATCAGGGATTTCTAGTTGCAAGGCATTTTCTACAGCTAAACAAACCGCTTCGTTATTGATGTGCGATGAAAGGTAATCCATTCTATCAGTTAAATGAACGATTTGTTGATAGCTATCACGTTCGCTCATCTTTTCAATAGAACGGTGGATGTAACCAAGATCCGGTTCTACCTTTTTTATAATTTCTCCATCAATGGTAAGGACCAAACGAAGTACACCGTGTGTAGCAGGGTGTTGAGGCCCCATGTTGATGAAATATTCTTGCGATTTAAAATTGCGAGTGGTTATTTCTGTTACTGTTTCCATTGTTCACTATTTAATAACCATATTAACTTCATCCACGTAGTCTTTTCTTAAAGGCCACCCTTCCCACTCGTCGGTTAGGAATAGTCTTTTAAGATTAGGATGATTGTTGAATTTTATTCCAAAGAAATCGAACACCTCGCGTTCATGGAATTCGGCTGTACGCCAAATATCCCATACACTGTCAAAAGCAGGATTTTCTCTATCAGCGGTTTTAACTTTTACCACTATCTGATGCCTGAACGTAGTTGATTCTAAGTGATATACAACACCTAGTTCAGTTCCCCAATCTACACCGGTTAAGCAAAAAAGATAATCAAAATTGGTTTGAGGGGTTTCCTTCAATTGTTTCATAAACCCATATAATTCTTCGGGTTTTACAGATATGTTAAGGAATTGCGATTCTTCTTCGGTAAACTCTAATTCAAAATTCCAGCTGCTTAGTAAGGTTTGTAGTTCTTCGTTAATCATAACATGTTATTTTAGAGTCCTTCATCAAACCCATCAATAGGATTCTTTTTATGTTTCATATTCTCTGTTCTGATCTTATCTTGTAACATCAGCATACCTTCTAGCAAGGCTTCTGGACGAGGTGGGCAACCTGGAACGTAAACATCCACAGGAATAACATGATCTGCACCTTTAACCACAGAATATGTATTGTAGAAAAACGGACCCCCGGAAATAGCACAAGCGCCCATGGCAATTACGTACTTAGGCTCAGCCATTTGATCATATAAACGGCGCAGTACAGGTGCCATTTTATTAACTATGGTTCCTGCAATAATAATAAGGTCAGCTTGTCTTGGGGAAGGCCTTGCTACTTCAAAACCGAAACGAGAATAATCGTGGCGGGCCGCCCCGGTCTGCATCATTTCAATAGCACAGCAACTAGTACCAAAATACAATGACCAAAGTGAATTGGAACGCCCCCAGTTAATGATTTTATCTAATGAAGTAACAACAATGTTAGCTCCGTTACCTGCCGGGATTACCTTTCCGGGAAAATCTTCAGGAATGGTACTCTTTTTATATTCCGGTTCTAATTGACTTACAAAATATTTTTTATCTTCTACTCCCATTTTAATGCTCCTTTTTTCCATGCATATAATAAACCTAAGCCCAGAATTACAAGAAATACAATAATTTCTATAAGAGCAACAATTCCAACTTCTTTAAACACTACTGCCCAAGGAATTAGAAATGCAACCTCTACATCAAAGATTAGGAATAATATGGCAAATAAATAATAGCCAACCTTAAACTGAACCCAAGTAGGGCCGATGGTTGTCATACCACTTTCATAGGGTTCTCTTTTTTGAGCGTTGTCTGATTTGTGTGAAATTAAATTTGATAAGAAATTTGCACCAGCAACTAGTACTACACCTGCTAAAAAGAAAACTATAATTGCTTCTGAACCCATATTGATTTACAATTTATCTGATCTCATAAGTTTCTCCAGAGAAGAAGAGATCGTCTGTTTTTCTGAATTTTGAATTTGATTTTACTTGTGCTGTTAGGGCATCTTCTCTTTCCTCTAAAGTAACATCATCATAACTTCTAATAATACCCGTAGCCAAAGGATATTGTAACCTTACCAGCATTTGATGTAATGTTGGGTCTTTTTCTTTGGCATTGTGTACAAGTAAATCTTCTTGTGTAATTCCATTTTCTCCAATGGTTACCACTTCAAGTTTTAATCCGTTAAGAACTAAACCCTTATCTCTATTCTTTCCAAATATCATAGGTTTGCCATGCTCTAAGAATATCTGTTGATCTTCTTTCACATCCTTATCAGTATACTTAGTATAGCAGCCGTCATTGAAGATCACACAGTTTTGCAACACTTCAATAAGAGAAGTTCCTTTGAATTTTTCAGCTTCTATAAAGATATCTGTCATATCTTTTGGATTGTTACCTCCAATACGGGCAAAGAAACGAGCCTGAGAACCAATAGCTAATTCACCCGGTTGAAAAGGAGGCTGTGTATTTCCGTATGGAGATGATTTTGTTTTTTGACCAACCAACGATGTTGGAGAGAATTGTCCTTTTGTTAAACCGTAAATTTCGTTATTGAACAGAACGATATTTAAATCTAAATTTCTTCTGATAACATGGATAAAGTGGTTACCACCTATAGCCATAGCATCACCATCTCCGGTAATAACCCAAACGCTTAGTTTTGGATTTGCCAGTTTAACACCAGTAGCAATGGCTGGAGCCCTTCCGTGGATTCCGTGCATACCGTAAGTATCCATATAATATGGAAAACGTGATGAACAACCTATCCCCGAAATAAATACAACGTCTTCTTTTTTAAGACCCATTTCGGGTAATGCTTTTTGCATGGATCGTAGTATAACATAGTCATCACAACCTGGGCACCATCTTACTTCCTGATCGCTGGCAAAATCTTTAAATGTATATTGTTTAACTGCTGTTGTTTCCATAATTAGTCAATCAATTGTTTAAATTTTTGAACTAACTCAGTATTACCAAATGGTAAACCCTGAATTTTATTGAATTGTAAGAATTCTATACCAGTAAAGTTCATTCTAAGTACATTGGCAAATTGACCGTTGTTCAGTTCGCAAACCAATATTTTTTTGTACTTGCTCAACAACTCTTTAGTATTTTTAGGAAGCGGATTGATGTAGTTAAAATGTGCATACCCTACATTTTTATATCCATATTCATCATAAAGTTGTTTAACGGCAGAGTGTAGCGTACCGTACGTTCCTCCCCAACCTATAACTAACAGATCTCCTTCTTGGGCATATTCAGGTTTAATTTCTGGTATACAATTTTCTACACGCTTAATTTTTTCTGCTCGTATTTTGGTCATATATTCATGATTTTCAGGAACATATGATACATTTCCGGTAACTTTATCTTTTTCTAATCCTCCAATTCTATGCTCAAGGCCCGGAGTTCCTGGTATAGCCCATGTACGTGCCAGCGTTTTTTCATCTCTGTCATAAGGATGCCAGTTAGGCTTTTTCTCTTTGATGATATTGTTCTTTATTTCAGGCATATCATCAATAGATTTAATTTTCCATGGAGCAGAACCGTTGGCAATATAACCATCCGTTAATAAAATAACAGGGGTCATATGTTCTAATGCTAATTTAGAAGC
>JAGQYU010000174.1:0-4763 GCA_020435885.1 Flavobacteriaceae bacterium | reverse complement strand
CTTTCACCATTTCTTCCATACATGGCTTGCAATAAGTCAGATTGCTCTGTCTTTGTTGGCAATCCTGTTGAAGGCCCTCCGCGTTGTACGTTAACAATTACCAAAGGCAATTCAGTCATCATGGCCAAACCTATAGCTTCGCCTTTTAAGGCTAAACCAGGTCCTGAAGTTGTAGTAATTGCTAAGTCTCCAGCAAAAGAAGCTCCTATGGCAGAAGTTATACCTGCAATTTCATCTTCAGCCTGAAAGGCTTTTACGCCAAAATGTTTGTGTTTTACCAATTCATGTAAAATATCGGTAGCAGGCGTAATAGGATAGGAACCTAAAAACAATTCTAATCCTGATTTTTCAGCGGCAGCTAAAAACCCCCAAGCAGTAGCGGTGTTACCCATTATAATTCTATAAGTACCGGGAACCATTTTTGCAGGAGCAATGGTATAGGCATTAGGTATTAACTCTAATGTTTCAGCGAAGTAATAACCGGCATTTAGCACTTTAGTATTGGCTTCGACTACATGAGGTTTGCTTTTAAATTTTTTATCGAAGAAATCTATGGTATGTTCCAAAGATCTGTCATACATCCAATATACCATACCTAAGGCAAACATATTTTTACTTCGGGTAATAGATTTATTGTCTAAGCCTTCAACACTTTTTAGAGCTTCTTTAGTTAGTGAGGTCATAGCTACTTCTATAACTCTATAGTTTGCTAAAGACCCGTCCGTTAGCGGATTTGTTTCGTATAAAGCTTTTTCAAGATTCTTTTTATTGAAAGAATCTGTATCTACTATAATGGTATGTCCGGGCTTTACAGCATGCAGGTTGGTTTTAAGACCAGCAGGATTCATAGCTACCAATAGATCAACATTATCACCTGGTGTGCTGATTTCTACACTACCAATATGTACCTGAAATCCTGAAACTCCATATAAACTACCTTGAGGGGCTCGTATTTCTGATGGATAGTTTGGGAAAGTAGCCACATCGTTACCAAACATTGCAGAAGTATCTGAAAATTGAGTACCGGTTAGCTGCATTCCATCACCAGAATCGCCTACAAAACGGATAACCACCGCTTCTAAAACTTCCGTAAGGCGAGTTTCTTTTGTTGCAATCATATATACTAAGTTTTAATCAATCTAAATTCAACTAAAGATAAGCATTATTTATCCGGCTCAAAATTAAATTCATCTTTTAATTCGAAACATGATTTTTGTCATTTAAAAGAATTGTATGTAACTTTACTTTTACAAAAAATTAAAAGAGAAAATTATGGCTATTAGAATAACAGACGAATGTATTAATTGTGATGCATGTATTTCGGAATGTCCTAACAACGCAATTTACGAACCAGACCAAGAATGGGCTTATTCAGATGAAACTGCATTGAGTGGTTCAGTAACTACTCCTAGTGGTGCAGAAGTTGATGCTGATGCACAAAATGCTCCATTATCTGATGAGTTTTATTTTATAGTTACGGACAAGTGTACAGAATGTAAAGGTTTCCATGATGAGCCACAATGTGCTTCTGTTTGTCCAGTTGATTGTTGTATTCCAGATACCGATCATGTAGAATCTGAAGAACAATTATTACAGAAAAAAGCTTGGTTGCATGGTGAGTAATCATCTTTAAAACCATGTAACTATATTTTGATTCCTTATTAGTTAAATTTCTTAATCTGTTTAAAAGAGTTGTGCCTGTGTTAGACCTAATGCAGGCACAATTATTTTGTAGCTTATCGGAATTGATTGTTTATCATAAGGTTATGATATTTCTTAACTGACAAAAGTCATAGTTTGTCTGCTGGCATACTTCTAATTTTACCAAAAATTTTTAAAAATTAAATTAAGTTCAAAAAGAGTAATCTGTAAAAATTATAAATAACAGTTTACAAATTACAATGCAGTTAACATAATATAATCACCATGAAAAAAGAATTTCCGAAATTAATTTGCGATGGTAATGAAGCTGTAGCAAGAGTAGCTCATAAAACCAATGAAGTATGTGCAATTTACCCAATTACACCTGCTTCCCCAATGGGAGAACACGTAGATGTTTTCAGTGCCAAAGGCCAAAAGAACATTTGGGGCAATATACCTAGAATAGTTGAAATGCAAAGTGAAGGTGGTGCCGCTGGTGCAGTGCATGGATCTTTACAGGCTGGTGCTTTAACCACTACTTTTACGGCTTCGCAAGGGTTATTGTTAATGATACCTAATATGTATAAGATAGCAGGCGAGTTGTTGCCTTCAGTTATACATGTGGCTGCAAGGACCATTGCTACCCACGCTTTATCAATATTTGGAGACCATTCAGATGTTATGGCAGCTCGTCAAACAGGATTTTCTATGCTGTTTGGAGGATCAGTTCAAGAAGCACAAGATTTTGCGTTGATTTCTCAAGTGGCAACCTTAAAATCCAGAGTGCCTTTTATGAATATATTTGATGGTTTTAGAACTTCTCATGAAATTTCTAAAATAGACGCCATTACTGATGATATCATTAAAGATATGATGCCTGAGGATAAAATAATGGAGCACAAAAAACGATCTTTAGATCCTGATAATCCAGTTATTAGAGGTACATCGCAAAATCCTGATGTATTTTTCCAAGCACGTGAGGCTGCTAATTCATATTATGAAAAAGTACCGGGTATTGTTCAAGATACTATGAACGATTTCTTTAAACATACCGGACGCAGATATAGTTTATTCTATTATGTAGGTCACCCAGAGGCTGAAAAATTGATCGTAATTATGGGTTCTGGCCAAGGTCCTGTTATGGAAGCGGTTGATACCATGGTTAAAAATGGTGAAAAAGTAGGTGCACTTATGGTTCGTTTGTTCAGACCATTCTCTATAGATCATTTTGTAGATGCAATTCCTGAAACCGTTAAAAAAGTAGCTGTTTTAGACAGAACCAAAGAGCCTGGTAGTATTGGAGAACCATTGTATTTAGACGTTGTAAATGCCTTTATGGAAAGCGGCAAAGAAATGCCAAAAATTATTGGTGGCCGTTATGGATTGTCTTCAAAAGAATTTGATCCGGCAATGGTAAAAGCAGTTTATGATGAGCTTGGAAAAGATAAACCAAAAAATCACTTTACTATTGGTATTAATGATGATGTTACTCATACCAGCCTTGAAGTAGGCGAACGCCTTAAAACTGTTAAAACTACCTTTAACTGTATGTTCTATGGGTTGGGTTCTGACGGTACCGTGGGTGCTAACAAAAACTCTATCAAAATTATTGGTGAAACCACCGATAATTATGTACAAGGATACTTTGTGTATGACTCTAAAAAAGCTGGCGCACAAACAGTATCGCATTTACGTTTTGGACCAGACCCAATATATTCAACCTATTTAATTCATCAAGCGAACTTTATTGCTTGCCATCAATTCAATTTTATTGAAAAATACGACATCCTTAAAAACATCAAAAAAGGTGGTACATTCTTATTAAATTCTCCTTTTGATAAAGATGCTATTTGGAAAGTTCTTCCTAAAAAAATGCAAGAAGAGATTGTTGAAAATGAATTGGATTTTTATGTAATTGATGCAACTAAAGTGGCACAAGATGCTAATTTAGGTAAGCGTACCAATACTATTTTACAAACATGTTTCTTTGCTATTTCTGGGGTACTTCCAAAAGATGAAGCAATTCAAAAAATTAAAGAAGCTATTGTAAAATCATATTCTAAAAAAGGTGAGGCTGTTGTTAAAATGAACTTTAATGCAGTAGATAAATCGTTGGAAAATCTTCAAAAAGTTGACTATCCAAAAGCTGTTTCCAGCACTACTGAATTGAAACCGATGATGACTGGTACAGACGATCCGTTTGTATTAGAAGTTTTAGGTAAAATTCTTGCAGGTAAAGGTGATGAGCTTCCTGTAAGTGCTTTCCCGGTTGATGGTACTTTCCCAACAGGCACAACACAATATGAAAAACGTGGTATTGCAGACTTTATTCCGGTTTGGGATGGCGAAGATATTTGTACACAATGTAACAAGTGTGTGGCTATTTGCCCTCATGCTGCTATCAGAGCTAAAGTAGTTCCAAATGAAGAAATGGCTGAGGCACCGGGTTCATTGAAATATGTTCCTGCTAAAGGTAGACCATTTACTAGCGAAACAGAATCGTATGTATTACAGGTTTCTCCAGAAGATTGTACAGGTTGTGATCTTTGTGTGGCTGTTTGTCCTGCTGTAAGTAAAGAAGACCCTGATTTCAAAGCTATCAATATGCACAATAAAATGGATGTTGATGTGGCTGAAAATGCAAACTGGGATTACTTTATCAAATTATCAGACTATGATAGAACACAGCTTCAAGTTACTAATGTTAAAGGTTCTCAGTTCTTAGAACCCTTGTTTGAGTTCTCAGGAGCATGTTCTGGTTGTGGAGAAACTCCTTATATTAAAATGTTAACTCAATTGTATGGTGATAGCATTTTAATTGCCAACGCAACAGGATGTTCTTCAATTTATGGAGGTAACTTACCTACTACTCCTTATAAGAAAAATGAAATGGGTAGAGGACCAGCTTGGGCAAATTCATTATTTGAAGATAATGCAGAGTTCGGTCTAGGTATGCGATTAGCATTGACCAAAAAACAAGAAATTTCGGTTAACTTACTAAAATCATTAGAATTATTGGTAGGAAGCGAATTGGTAGATGCCATCATCAACAATCCTGAAGAAGATGAAACTCAAAAGAAACAAAAAGATCAGGATATACTTAAATTAAAAGAAACATTATC
>JAGQYU010000173.1:582-2582 GCA_020435885.1 Flavobacteriaceae bacterium | reverse complement strand
ATATCTTCATCTTCCAATGGAACCAGATTTGGCAAATATTCTACAATGGTAACTTCTGTACCCATACTGTTGTAGAAATAGGCAAATTCAACACCAATAGCACCTGAGCCCACCACGATCATTTTTTTAGGTTGCTTTTCTAAAGACATTGCTTTTCTGTAACCTATTACTTTTTCGCCATCTATCGGCAGGAAAGGTAATTCACGGGCACGTGCTCCTGTAGCAATAATAATATGTTCAGCGCTGTACTCAGCAACTTTTCCGTCTTTATCAGTTACCTCAACCTTTTTACCTGATTTTACTTTTCCAAAGCCATCAATTACATCAATTTTATTCTTTTTCATCAAAAACTGCACGCCTTTGCTCATTCCATCGGCAACATTACGGCTACGTTTAATAACAGCAGTAAAATCTTTATCTATCTCTTTAGCTTTTAGACCATATTCATCAACATGCTTTAAATAATCATACACTTGAGCACTTTTTAACAATGCTTTGGTAGGAATACAACCCCAATTCAAACAAATACCTCCTAAATTTTCCTTCTCAACAACAGCAGTTTTAAAACCTAATTGTGAGGCTCTGATTGCTGTTACATACCCTCCTGGGCCACTACCAATGATGATGATATCGTATTTCATTTCTTATGATTTTGTTTTTTCGTTTACTATTTTTCAGAGTGCAAATTTAATCAAATTTTATGGCTTTTACAGGACTTATTTTACTAACGATGTAGGATGGTATCAATAACATTAGCAGGCATAATAACAACGTTCCTACATTCAATAATATGATGTACAGAAAACCTATATAAACCGGAGCTTCCGTTACATAATAATTCTCAGGATCTAAACGTATAAAGCCAAAATATTTTTGCAACAACAATAAGCCTACACCTATAATGTTTCCCCAAAAAAGTCCGATAGCTATCAAGTAAGCTGCATTGTATAGAAAGACTTTGCGTATACTCCAATTATTGCTACCCAAAGACTTCAAAATACCTATCATTTGGGTACGTTCTAAAATTAACACCAATAAAGCAGTTATCATGTTTATACCTGCTATGATGATCATAATGGCGATAATCATAATGATATTGTTATCCAACAGGCTTAACCATTCAAAAATAGGCCCGTATTTTTCTGCTATAGTAACTGAATTTAACGTTGAAGGAACAGATTGATAAATTTCTTCACCTTTTTTATCCAATTCATCAAAATCATCAATCAACACCTCAAAGCCCCCTATTTGGTCTTTCTCCCACTTATTGAGCCGTTGCACATGCTTTATATCACCAATTACATAGGTTTCATCAAATTCTTTAAAACCCGAATTGTAGATGCCCACTACTTTGAAAACCCTGGCATTGGGTGCTGCATTGGCATCATCATTCTTCATAAAGAACGTATTAAAAGTATCGCCAACCTTAAAACCTAACCTATCAGCAGTAAGTTTAGAGATTAGCACATTATCTGTGAATTCATTACTTATTGTAAGCAACTCACCATCAATAAGATACTCTTTAAAAAAAGACCAATCGTAGTCACTATTTACACCTTTATAGATGATTCCTTCAAAATCTGTTTCCGTACGGATGATGCCTGCCTTTGTTGCATAGGTCTGTACATTTTTAATACCTTCAACATCCAAAAAAGTTGGATAAAATTCCTGCTGAATGGAAATAGGTGTAACGGTTATTTGTGAGTTATTATCTTCATAATTAGCTATTTGTACATGCCCGTTAAACCCTGATATTTTCTCCTTTATCTTTTTTTGAAGGCCAACCCCCGTAGCAATAGACACCATCATTATTACTACCCCCAAAGCAATTGCTGTAATAGCAATTTTTATAATTGAAGATGATATACTACTTTTATACTGTTTAGCAGTAATAATTCGTTTTGCTAAAAATAACTCGTAATTCAATATTTTATGGTCTATAACGGTTTCAAAAATACATATTTCTTTTGGGTTTTTATTTTAGTTTTCGGATTCATTTC
>JAGQYU010000173.1:163-480 GCA_020435885.1 Flavobacteriaceae bacterium | reverse complement strand
CAACCTGTAGATTATTTAGAAACCTTACAAAATAAAAAGGTTGCTATTGTTGCCAATCAGACAAGTATGGTTGAAAACAGCAATGGAGAGTACACACACTTAGTTGATACACTGCTTTCGCTAAATGTATCTGTTACAAAAGTTTTTTCTCCGGAGCATGGTTTCAGAGGAAAAGCTGATGCCGGGGAAGCTGTAGCTGATAGTAAAGATGTAAATACCGGCTTACCTATTTTTTCCTTACATGGGAAGAATAGAAAGCCTTCTAAAGAGCAGTTACAAGATGTAGATATCGTAATTTTTGATATTCAGGATGTTGG
>JAGQYU010000173.1:0-156 GCA_020435885.1 Flavobacteriaceae bacterium | reverse complement strand
TTCGTTTTTACACCTATCTATCTACCATGCACTATGTAATGGAGGCCTGTGCCGAAAACAATATACCTGTAATTATAATTGATAGACCCAACCCAAATGCCCAATATATTGATGGTCCAGTTATTGAAAAAGAACACTTTGGCTTTTTAGGCATGC
>JAGQYU010000018.1:18428-19189 GCA_020435885.1 Flavobacteriaceae bacterium | reverse complement strand
TGGCTTCCTTCTTCTTCCAGTCTTTTATAAGCCTTATATACTTTAGCCCGGAGAAAATCCAAATAATTGTTGAATTCCCTGATTTCTGATTTAATACCTCTTAATTTACCAGCTTTGCTATCCCATTTGTCCAGTACTACTTTTCTGTGTGTACTGATTTCTGTTCTCTTACCATTGATGGTAATCCGCATATATAAAAGGGTTTCACCGGCATTATTAACATTTTTCTTTTTCGGATAAAATAGTACTGAAAATGTATTTTTCATAGAATGGTGATTTTTAATCACCGTAATTTATACATTTTTTTTCATAATTCGAGGAAAAAGGCCAAAAAAAGTGAAAATATAACTAACAGATATAGTGTCTGTTACAGCTAAATCGGTGACCCTTTTTGAAAAATAAAAAAGGTCACCGAATAGGTCACCTTTTTAATGGTATTATTTGATATTAATTGGCATCAAGTGAAATTAATAAGTACTGAAAACCAGCTAATTATGATTTAATGGTTTTAAATGGTACTTAAAAAGTGGAGACGGAGGGACTCGAACCCTCGTCCAAACAAGCAACCAAAATGCTTTCTACATGCTTAGTTTTTGATTAGTTTTCGACTCAAAGCCGGCCAAAAACCGCCTACATTGAGCTTAGTTTCTTAATTTTCGAAATGTTGCCGAAACTTCCACATTTCTATGTTAACTTTTACGATGCCTCTAAACTGACCGCCGTTAACCAAGGCTTTCAAGAGACATTTAGCTTGCGCACCT
>JAGQYU010000018.1:1863-18301 GCA_020435885.1 Flavobacteriaceae bacterium | reverse complement strand
TTGCTCGGCATGCTTACAGATCAATTGATCTTGCTGTCAAAACCAGTCGTCCCCATATTTTCAATGAACAAGTGCGCAAATGTACTTATATTTTTACAATATCAAAACTTGCTATTTCCTAATATTCCTAATACATTGCAGCAAATTTTATACCATTATAGATCAATGAAAATTGCCATTATCAAAGAGCGTAAAGTACCTGCCGATAAAAGAGTGGTTCTTTCTCCAAAAGCCTGTAAAAATCTTCTTCAAACATATCCAAATCTATCTATCAAGGTTGAAAGTTCTGATATACGAACTTTTGCTGATGAAGATTATCTAAAAACAGGAATCCCTGTAACCGATGATATTTCTGATTGTGATGTGTTACTTGGCGTAAAGGAAGTCCCTATTGAAGCACTAATTCCTAATAAAAAATACTTTTTCTTTTCACACACTATAAAAAAGCAACAATACAACAGAAAACTGCTTCAAACCATTCTAGAAAAGAATATTGAATTATACGACCACGAGGTAATTGTAGATAAAAATCATAAAAGACTTATTGGTTTTGGCTATTATGCCGGTATAGTTGGAACTTATAATGGGTTTAGAGCGTATGGGCTTAAGCATAATCTTTTTGAATTACCCTATGCAGAAGAGTTTAAAGACAAAAAAGAACTTATCCAAAAATTACAGGATATTCAGTTGCCAGCCATAAAAATAGTATTAACCGGCACCGGACGGGTAGGAATGGGCGCCAAAGAGATATTGGATGCCATAAATATCCAACAAGTTTCTAAAAGCGAGTTTTTACATACAACTTTTACTAATGCTGTTTATACGCAATTAGACGCTTTAGACTACAATAAGAGAAGAGATGGTCTTGAAAAAGATATAAGTGATTTCTTTGAAAATCCGCAAGAATATGAAAGCAGTTTTTTTCAGTTTGCACATGTAGCTGATCTTTACATTGCAGGCCATTTTTGGGATGAAGAAGCACCATTAATCATTTCTAAAGAAAATACAAAACACCCCGATTTTAATATCAGTGTTATTGCTGATATTAGTTGCGATGTTAACGGGCCTATTGCTTCAACAATCAGGTCTTCAACCATAAAAGATCCTATATATGGATATGATCCTTTTACCGAAAAAGAAACAGACTACAACCAACCAAATGCAGTTGCTGTAATGGCTGTTGATAATTTACCCTGTGAACTCCCTAAAGATGCTTCAGAAGGCTTTGGAGAAATGTTTACCAAGCATGTAATTCCTGCTTTTTTTAATGATGATAAAGATGGTATTTTAGAGCGTGCTTTAATGACCCATAATGGCAAACTGACTAAAAATTTTGCTTACCTACAAGATTATGTGGATGGAAAATAGAAGCTACCTATGTTATTTATTGAATAGTTTCAATTCTAAGATAAGTACACTTACAATTCCTAAAAAATAAGCAAAAAGATCACTAACAGAGAAGGTATTTCCTAAAATTAAATTTGCTATTTTATTATTTTTTAAATTCATTACTTCTAGTAGGTTAGACATTTGTAAAAACTCTATTGAAAAGGAAAAAATCAAAACAAAAACTGCAATATAAAGAGGTTTTGCTTTAATAAAAGTCTTTACAAAATAGTAGATCATTATAACTACTAAAAAATCGCCAAACCAATATCGGATAAAAGGTTGTGTTACAAATTTTGCAATCAAAACTTCCGTTAAGAATAAGCAAATAAACACTAGAAGGCTTTTATAGTTGAATGTCATTTGGCAGCCATTAACAAAAAGACCTCCTAATTTTTAAAAATTAGGAGGTAAAATATTTTATCCGTTATTCCAGTCTATTTTTTTAGAAACAAACATTACCGTAGCCAAAATAACAAACAACCCTATACTACCAACTAAAAGCGCATAATTTTCTAATTGAATAATAACAAAAATAAAAGTGTACAAGGCTGTTAGTGATAACCCTATAAAGATTGGAAATTTAATATTCTTTAAGATAGTTTTAGAGTAAAGTGAAATTAATGCTATTACAGAAATTCCGGCAATTAAATATGCTTTTAAAAAATTACTGTGTTCAGAGATCGATATCAGTAGCGTGTAGAACATAGTTAATGCCAAACCTATCATTAAATATTGAAATGGATGTATGTTTATTTTACTCAACGTCTGTATTAAAAAGAAAATTAAGAACGTAAGCCCAATAACTAGAAAACCATATTTTGCAGAACGTTCACTTTTTTGATATTCTTCAACAGGAATCATAAAATCAACCCCAAAAGCATATTCTTTAAGATCAGGGATATTATTCAAATAATGCTGAGGGAACGGTCGATTAATATCTAACACCTTCCATTTTGCATCAAAACCATCTTTGGATATCTTATCAGCATTATATGGTAAATATTCTCCAAAGAAACTGGCGTCTTTCCAATCAGATTTAATATTAGCAGTTGTTTCCTTACCTACAGGTATAAACTGTACACTTTCACTACCATTTACAGCCATATTAATAGTAAAAGGTATATTAGACTGATCTTTTATTTCTCTGAAATTCAAATACTTACTTTCCAATTGATGTAAGACTAATTCAAAGTTGGATTTATTAACAGTTTTATATTGTGATATTAAAGTGTGTTTTGTTTTTCCAAGCTGAATCTCAACCTTTTCTTTTATACCTTTAAGGTTTGATGTCTGTAAAATCATTGTGGCCTTATCCCATAATACATTGTTAGAGTCTATTTCTAGTTCGTTAAAATTAGGAGCAATAAAATTTCCTTTAATGCCAATATTTCCGCTATAAACTGCCGTTCTATAAATACCTCGTTTTTTTTCTTCCGGATTTACACTAGCCTCTATTAACAAATTATCGGGGAAAAAGTAGGCTTCAGCTATTTCTTCCACAACCTCTTTATATTCGTTATTTGTATCAATGTCTCTTAGCTTTTTCTCACGAAATATTTTATAAGGAATCTTTAAAATAGGCCCATAAAGTAATACTTCATCACCCCATTGCTGATTTATTTCATTAACCACAGATTGCTGTCTTTGGGCTCGCTCTCTAATCAAATCCTCAATAAAAAGCAACGGAATTATTAATATAAGGGTTAAAAAACCGATCATGAGCATTCTAATGGCAATAGATTTCTTTAACCATTGAATAAATTTGTTTGAGCCTTGTTCTGCTATTTTATGTTCCATAATTAAAAGGTTTTTTACTTTGAATTACAAAGTAGATTTTGAAAAAAATTTATTTCTGTTTATTTATTAATTGTTCTAAAGCATTTATATGCTTTTTGAATTCTAATTCTCCTAGTTTTGTTATATAATACTTAGTATTGGGTTTTCGTCCTACAAACTCTTTTCTGACGCGTATATAATCCTCTTTTTCTAACACCTTTA
The DNA here is from genome assembly GCA_020435885.1 of Flavobacteriaceae bacterium. Taxonomy (GTDB): domain Bacteria; phylum Bacteroidota; class Bacteroidia; order Flavobacteriales; family Flavobacteriaceae; genus Aureibaculum. The sequence goes on along the minus strand of JAGQYU010000018.1, from coordinate 14,914 downwards.
GATGACTAGCCAAATTTCCATCCGTAGCACCTATCAATTCTTTCAACGTATTAAAATCAACATATCGATTTACCATTAAAGCAGACATAATACCTAGCCTTAAACGATGATCAAACAGTTTATTTATATTTTCAATAATATGTTTCAATATTTACTCTCGTTCTAATTTAAAGTACATAATAGCTCCGTAAAGAATGTGCAAAACCCCAAAGCCAATCGTCCAAAAAAGTAATCCATTGTATATAAAATAAAGTGCCAATAATCCCAGTAAAATTTCTAGCAATCCTAAATATCTAACTTGACTCAACGTATATTTACCTGCATTGTACAACGCTAGTCCATAAAAAATTAAGGTTGAAGGTGCTACTAATCCGTAATATCCTTTTTGTATAAGCATCATAATGAATAATCCTCCTGTTACCATGGGTACAATAAAACTCATCAGCATTTGTTTTGATGCAGGAGTCCACATTTTTTCATTATTCTTTTCTGCTTTTCTTTTGGTGAGGATATATCCTGTTAATGCAGCAATAAATGCGATAAAAAGACCAAGCCCAATCATCAACATTTCAACATTGGAGGCTGATAATTCACTTAGTTTTCCTTCACCGCGAACATATTCTTTAAGTAAAGTATTCGCTACATACGCTCCTATAAGCGCATAAGTGCCAGCCAAAACACCCGAAAGGCCACTCAGTGACATAAACCGTGTAGATTTATTCATTATTTCCTTAATCTCAGAAATATCCTGTAAATAATCTTTTGTTGTCATGTTTAGAGTACTTTGAAAAACAAAGTTAATTATATTTCTGAATTATGCAACACTTTTTTAATTTTAACTATGAAACCTGCTGAAAAATATATATTAGATCAAACTGAACCATATCGTTCTATACTACTTCATCTTCAATTAATTATTGAACATACGTTACCTAAACTTGAACTTAAATACAAATATAAAATTCCTTTCTACTACATAAATAACAAGCCCTTTTGTTATCTGAATCAATCGAAAAATTATGCGGATATTGGCTTTTGGAATTCGGTACATTTAACAAAGCATCTAGAGCATATGACTACAAAAAATCGCAAAATAATGCGTTCACTACGATACGAAAAACTAGAAGAAATCAATGATACAATTCTTACGGAAGTGTTATTAGACGCTTATAACGTTAGAGATAAAGGTTTTTGGAAATAAATTGATTTTCAGATGCTTAAATATATAAAATAGTTAATGCCAAATAAAAAAATAAATTAAAAAAGTTTTCAACTATAATTTGTTATTAAAAAAAATTTAATAGGCTCAAACGTGTTTTTTTGAACCATAATTTTGTTTCCATCTTTTCTAACTCAAAAACTTTTACGATGAAGACCGAAGATGCTATAAAAACACAGACTTATGCCTACAACGAAGTACTTCAAGCTTCTCTTGCCTACTTTAATGGTGATGAACTTGCGGCTACTACATGGATCAATAAATATTGTTTAAAAGATAGTAAAGGGAATTATTTAGAATCTTCTCCGGATGATATGCATAAACGCATGGCGGATGAATTTGGAAGAATTGAAGCTAAGTATTATCAAAAGGATATTGATACCGAAAATTTATCAGCATACGGTAAAAAGAGAAAGTTACTAACTTCAGAAAAGATATACGAGTTATTTAAAGATTTTAATTATGTAATTCCTCAAGGGAGTGTAATGTTTGGTTTGGGAAATAATGAAGTTATCGCTTCACTTTCCAATTGTGTGGTTATTCCACCTGTGTTGGACTCTTACGGAGGCGTATGTTATACCGACCAGCAAATGGCACAATTGTTTAAAAGGCGTTGCGGTGTAGGGGTAGATATTTCCAGTTTACGCCCAAAAGATGCCAGTGTTTCCAATGCTGCCGGAACCACCACTGGTGCCGTTTCTTTTATGAATCGTTTTTCAAACACAACTCGAGAGGTTGCTCAAAACGGCCGCCGAGGTGCCTTAATGCTAACTATGGATATTGCACATCCTGATATAGAAGATTTTATCACCATAAAACAGGATCTTACCAAAGTAACCGGAGCTAATATTTCTATCAGATTATCTGATGAATTTATGAATGCCGTGGTAAACAACGAAAAATTTACATTGCGTTGGCCTATTGAGGCAGAGGATCCGAAATATACCAGAGAAGTTGATGCTAAAGAGTTATGGGACAAAGTTATAACTTGTGCTCATAATACTGCCGAGCCAGGACTTATCTTTTGGGATAGGCAACATTATTACTCTACCTCATCTGTTTATCCGGAATTTAAAAACAGTTCTACAAATCCTTGTTCTGAAATTGCCATGCAAGGTGGAGACAGCTGCCGTTTAATTGCTGTTAACCTTTATGGATTTGTTGATGAACCTTTCACAAAAAAGGCCAAATTCAACTTTAAAAAATTCTACGAAGTAGTGTATGAAACCCAACGTTTAATGGACGATTTGGTAGATCTGGAGTTAGAAGCTGTCGATAAAATATTAACTAAAATTGATGCTGACCCTGAGCCTGATTTCATCAAACAAAACGAAAGAGACACATGGAAGTTATTGGCAGAAACCGGAAGAAAAGGCAGACGTACCGGCTTAGGTTTTACTGCTTTAGCTGATGCGGTAGCTGCCCTCGGCGTTAAATTTGACACCGACGATGCTTTAAAAATTGTTGATGAAATAATGCGCGCAAAAATGGCTGCTGAATTTGACAGTAGCATCGATATGGCTATTACTCGTGGTCAGTTTGAAGTATTCAACAGAAATATTGAAGATACTTCAGAGTTTGTTCAAATGATGAAAGCTGAGTTTCCTGACCAATACCATAGAATGATGGAAAACGGCCGTAGAAACATCTCTATCAGTACCGTGGCTCCAACAGGCTCATTGAGTATGTTGGCACAAGTATCATCAGGTATAGAACCTGTTTTTTTGCTTTCATATGTTCGCAGAAGAAAAGTGAATAGTAGTGATGAAAACGCCAAAGTAGATTTTGTGGATGATTTAGGTGATGCTTTTGAAGAGTTTACTGTATATCACAAAAAATTAGAAACATGGATGGATGTTACCGGCAAAACGGACATTGCTAAAAGCCCATATGCAGGTGCCACCGCTCCTGAAATAGACTGGCATAAACGAGTAGAAATGCAGGCCTTGGTACAAAAATATACTACACATTCCATCAGTTCTACCATCAATTTAGCATCAGATGTTACTGTTGATCTTGTAGGAGACATCTATATAGAATCATGGAAAAAAGGCTTGAAAGGAATTACTGTTTACCGTGATGGTTCAAGAAGTGGTATTTTGGTAGCTTCCGATAAGAAAAAAGATAAAAAAGACCTTGAAAATAAGTACATTACAGAAACTTTTGTAGCAAAACGCCCATACAAAGTTCAGGCAGATGTTATTCGTTTCCATAATGAATCTGAAAAATGGCTGGCAGTCATCGGACAGATTGAAAATCGTCCATACGAGATCTTTACAGGAAAAATGAAAGATGCCTTTAATCTACCTCAATGGGTTGAAAAAGGCTGGGTGTTGAAAAACAGAAATGATGACGGTTCAGCCAGATATGACTTCCAATATATTGACAGTGATGGATATAAAACTACCATCGAAGGACTTTCTCGTTCATTCAATAAAGAGTTTTGGAACTATGCTAAACTAATTTCTGGAGTCCTACGTCATGGCATGCCAATGCCTTATGTAGTTGACCTGATAGAAAACTTAAATCTATACGACGAGCACATCAATACATGGAAAAACGGCGTGGCACGTGCCTTAAAACGTTTTGTTCCTGAAGGCTCTGAAGCTGTGGATAAAAAATGCCCTAGTTGTGGTGATCCAGAAGGATTAATCTATGAAGAAGGCTGTCTAAAATGTAAAAGTTGCGGTCACTCTAAATGTGGGTAAAACATTAAAAGATTTAGCGAATGTTAAAGTTCAGTAGTATTAAATCTTAAAAGGTTATCCAAATCGAGATTCCTCAATCGTTTCACTCATTTCGGAATGACAAATAACTATATTAACGTCATCTCAAACATATGTGAGAGATCTAAAAGTACATTATCTCATCATTGAGGAAATTACTTTACACCAGTATGGAGGTATTTACAACGAGTTAACTGTCTTTCTAATCGCTACTAAATTACTTAATAGTTTCTCAAGATAATCTAAATGGAGCATATTAGCACCATCACTCTTAGCATTAGCTGGGTCAAAATGCGTTTCAATAAACAAACCATCAACATGATTTACCACTCCTGCTCTGGCGATAGTTTCAATCATATCGGGGCGGCCACCTGTAACTCCGGATGATTGATTTGGTTGTTGCAATGAGTGTGTTACATCTAGTACAGTAGTGGCATATTGCCTCATCGTTGGAATGCCTCTAAAATCTACGATCATATCCTGGTAGCCGAACATGGTTCCCCTATCTGTTATCATTACTTTTTCATTGCCACTATCAAGCACTTTTTGTACGGCGTGTTTCATGCTTTCAGGACTCATAAACTGACCTTTTTTAAGGTTTACTACCCTTCCCGTTTTAGCGGCAGCTACCACTAAATCCGTTTGGCGAACCAAAAATGCAGGTATTTGCAATACATCTACATATTCCGCAGCCATAGCGGCATCAGAAATTTCATGGATATCCGTAATGGTAGGCACATCAAAGGTATTACTAACCTTTTGCAATATCTTCAGCGCTTTTTCATCGCCTATACCTGTAAAACTGTCTACCCTGCTACGGTTTGCTTTTTTAAAACTACCTTTAAATACATACGGAATGTGTAATTTATCGGTTATGGTTATCACTTTTTCGGCAATGCGGAGCGCCATCTCTTCGCCTTCAATGGCACAAGGGCCTGCCAACAGAAAAAAGTTATTACTATCTGTATGTTTTATATGTGGAATGAGCTGTATGTCCATGCTTTAGAATTTTTGGTAAAAGTACAATTTTTTAAGATTGTTAACAGAACTTCAACAGATAGTTAATTGTTTCATAAAAATAGAGCGTTTATAAAATCTAAGATTTGTTTTTGCGTTATCTTTACTGCTAATTCAACCGAAACAATTGTATGAAAAAATTCGCTAAGATTTTCGGAATTATCCTACTGATTTTTATTGCCTTACTTTTTATTTTACCAATAATTTTTGAAGGAAAGATCATAGAACTGGTTAAAAAAACTGCCAATAATAACATCAATGCTACATTAGATTTTAAAGATGCTGATATTAGTTTGTTTCGTAGTTTTCCTAGTGCTGAGGTACGTTTAAACGATTTATATATTGCCAATAAGACTCCCTTTGAAGGTGATACGCTTGTAAAAGCCGGAAACATAGATTTGAAATTGCCTTTTAAAAGTCTTTTTCAAGGAACAGACAAACCTATAAACGTAACCAGTTTTACCATAGACAATGCCAATGTTTCCGTAAAGGTTGACCGTAACGGCAATGCCAATTATGATATTGCGAAAGATTCCGATAATTCTGGTAATGAAAGTGAAAGTTCTGACCCTTTTACATTTGACCTTAATAGCTATGCCGTTACCAACAGCACTATTTCGTACTATGATGAAAGCAGCCGTATGTTACTGAAAGTAACTAATTTAAATCATTCAGGAAACGGAAACTTATCCGCCAATGAGTCTATTTTACATACAAGTTCCGATGCATTAGTATCTTTTGAATATGATAGTATTAGCTATTTAAAAAATAATGCTGTTAAACTGGATGCTGACCTTAAGCTAGACCTTCAAAACAATACCTATACTTTTTTAGAGAATAAAGCCTTGATAAATCAGCTACCACTGATATTTGATGGTTTTATAAAAGTGAATGAAAGCAATCAGGAAATAGATTTAAAATTTGAAACGCCATCTTCTGATTTTAAGAACTTTTTGGCACTTATTCCTGAAACATATTCTAAAAATATTGAAGGTGTTACCACTACCGGAAATTTTGATGTAAAAGGCGTTTTAAAAGGTATTATTGATGATGAGCATATCCCTACATTTGATATAACTATTAATTCTGATAATGCATCTTTTAAATATCCTGATCTGCCAAAATCATTACAAAATATCATTATCAATACACAAATTGCCAATACAACGGGTCTTACCAAAGACACTTATGTAAATATCAATAAATTGGCTTTTAAAATTGATGAAGATACTTTCAGCGGCAATGCTAAACTGACCAATATTACCGAAAACATGAATGTAAATGCAGGTATGCATGGTACAATCAATTTGGCTAATTTGGAAAAGATATATCCTGCAGATGGATTAAAAGGCTTGAAAGGTTTGCTGAAAGCTGATGCCGTTACTAGTTTTGATATGCAATCCATTGAAAATAAGCGTTATGAAAACACTAAAACCAGCGGTTCTTTTGATCTTTCTAATTTTGAATATGCCTCTGATGAGCTAAGCAATCCTCTGAAAATAACTAAAACCTCACTTACATTTTCATCAACAACAGTTACATTGAATCAATTTGATGCGCAATTGGGCCAAACAGATATCAGTGCCAAAGGAACTATCCACAATTTACTGGGCTTCATATTCAACAAAGAGAATATTGAAGGTAAGTTCAGTCTTGCTTCCAATATCTTTGCAGTGAATGATTTTATGACCGCCTCAACAGAAAATACTCCCGAAGAAACCGAAAAACCTACAGGCACAGAAGAAAAACTGCAAATACCTTCATTCTTAGACTGTACTATTGATGCTAAAGCCAATAAAGTATTGTATGATAACATAACACTCAACAACGTTTCGGGTACATTGGTTATTAAAGACCAACAGGCCAAGCTCAACAATATGCGTTCTGATGTTTTTGGTGGCACACTAGGTTTTAACGGACTGGTATCTACGCAAAAAGAAACTCCTGAGTTTCAAATGAATTTAGATGTTAAGAATTTTGATATTGCCGAATCGTTCACCTCATTAGAATTATTCAAGGCGCTGGCACCTATAGCCAATGCTGTAAAAGGCAAGATAAATACAGATATTACGCTTAGCGGAAATCTAAATGATGATTTTACTCCTAACCTTTCTACCCTTAGCGGAAATATATTAGCGCAGTTATTATCATCATCAGTAGCCACAGAAAGCTCACCATTACTACAAAAATTAGAACAAAATGTTACTTTTTTAGATGCTAAAAAGTTAAATCTAGATGCTTTAAAAGCTTCGCTTACCTTTAAAGACGGTAAAGTAGCTGTAAAACCTTTTACCCTCAATTATGAAGATATTCAGATTACCGTTGCCGGAGGCCATGGTTTTGATAAAAGTGTTGATTATGATGCAGTTATCAATGTACCTGCAAAATATTTAGGCGAAGAAGCAGCTTCTTTAATAGCTCAGTTAAGTGATGAAGAAAAGAGCAGCATCAAAGTGCCTGTAACGGCACTTATCAAAGGTTCGTTTACCAATCCTACCATTACAACTGACCTGAAAAGTGCTGTGACTGACCTTACTAAACAGGTTGCTAATAATCAAAAGGACAAACTGGTAAATCAGGGGAAAGATAAACTGAATTCTGCTTTAGAAGGCCTTCTGAATAAAAATAAAACTACGGATAGTACAAAAGTCGATTCTACCAAAACACAACAAAAAGACAATGTAAAAAATGCCGCTAAAGGGCTGTTAAATAATCTATTAGGCAGTAAAAAGAAAAAAGATACAGTGAATTAATTTTGGCACATCATTGCGAAGCAAACATAGTTTGCTGTGGCAATCTTTCAAAATAGAACCGCAAAACTAAGAGATTACTTCACTACGTTCGTAATGACGTTTAATTTAATGTGAAAAAATCAACATATTTATTATAATTGTCATTGCGAGCCTAGAAGGCGTGGCGATCTCTTAAAGCAAAACTGCAAATTGAAAGATTACTTCGTCGCTTTGCTTCTCGTAATGACGCAATTTACTGTGTAGTATACAAAGAATCAAACCGTCATTGCAAGCCTAAAAGGTGTGGCAATCTTTTGTTCGAACTACTGATAGACAGATTACTTCGCTACACTCGTAATGACGTTAAGTAATATCAAAAACCCATCCTTCAGAAATATCTTCCCAATTTGGATTAACTTTACTAATCAATTCTTCTTTTCGTTTTCTATTACCGGATTTTAATTGCTTTTCCCTTGCAATAGCATCTTCAATAGTAGCAAACTCCTCAAAGTAGACTAGTTTATCACAATTGTATTTATAAGTAAAACCTTTATGTGCTCCTGTTTTGTGTTGATATACTCTCTTTATAAGATTACTTGTTACTCCTATGTAAATAACGGTGTTGTTTTTATTAGCCATAAAGTAAACAAAGGATTTTTTCATGTATTAAAAGTACTATTTTTAACGTCATTGTGAGCCTAAAAGGCGTGGCAATCTCTTAAAATTCTAACTTTAAACTTGAAAGATTCCTTCGTCGCTTTGCTCCTCGTTATGACGTAATTTACAAAGAATTAAACCGCCATTGCGGAGCAAACATAGTTTGTGTGGCAATCTTTCAAAATAGATACCACAGAATAAAAAGATTACTTCACTACGTTCGTAATGACGTTAATTTAATATGATAATAAAATCAATATACTCATTATAATCGTCATTGCGAGCCTAAAAGGCGTGGCAATCTTAAAGCAAAACTACAAACTGAAAGATTCCTTCGCTACGCTCGTAATGACGGTATACTCTACTTCGTCAAACTTCTAAACAAACTCTCTAAGTCTTGGTTTTTAACTTGCGATTGCAGCAGCTTCAACCCATTATCATGGGCAAAGTCAAAAATGGCAGGGCGCATGTCTTTGGTAGTATCAAACGTCAGCTGCCATGTATTGTCATGCAGATTTATGGCTTTCGTAAGTTTCGGTAGTTGATTCAGCAACTGCTCTTCTACACGTAGGTCAAATTCTACTTCTATGATCTGATCTTTATCGCCTTTTAAGTCGGCGAGTTTATTGTCGGTAACAATACGCCCTTTGTTGATAATGATCACACGGTCACAAACCGCTTCTACCTCTTGCATAATGTGTGTAGAGAACAACACCGTTTTGGTTTTGCCAATCTCTTTGATCAAATTACGGATGTCCACCAATTGGTTAGGGTCTAAACCTGTGGTAGGCTCATCTAAGATCAACACTTCGGGGTCGTGGAGTAATGCTACTGCCAAGCCCACACGTTGGCGATATCCTTTGGATAGCTGCCCTATCTTTTTGTGAGCCTCGGGGGTAAGGCCTACCTGAGCTATCACTTCATTAACTCGCTCTTTGGCAACACCATGCACCTGAGCGCTAAAATGTATGTATTCTTTTACGTACATATCTAAGTACAAAGGGTTATGCTCCGGTAGATAGCCAACGGACTGTTTTACCTGCATAGGTGCGGTGGAAACATTGTGGCCATTAACCGTAACTACACCTTCTGACTGACTAATGTAAGTAGTAATAATTTTCATTAAGGTACTTTTACCGGCACCGTTTGGGCCCAAAAAACCTACAATTTCACCACTTTTAATGGAAAAACTAACACCGTCTAAGGCTTTTTGTGTGCCGTACTGTTTACTTACCTGTTGTACTTCTATGGACATTTTATTACGTTTGATTACAAAGATGCAAAAGAATTTGAACATAGACCATATTTTTGAAAATCATATACAAAACCTACACAAAATAAACTGTAATTTTTTGCGTTGTAATTGCATATCTGATCAACCCTAACTAAGATCTACATGAATATTGCTATTCAAGGCATTCAAGGTTCTTTTCATCACCTTGCTGCCATCACTTTCTTTGGAGAAGGTATTTCACTAAGAGAATGCCGTTCTTTTAGTGATATCCCCGAACTCATTAACACAAATATGGTAGACGGTGCCATTATGGCCATAGAAAACTCCATAACTGGTGCTATTTTAGAGAATTACCATCTTATAGACGCCCACCACTTAAGTGTAAACGGCGAAGTATATTTACCAATGATCCACAACCTGATGGCACTGAAAGGTCAACGACTGTCAGACATTAAAGAGGTGCGCTCACATCCTATTGCCATTCAGCATTGTCAGCATTTTTTTAGAGCCAATCCACATATCAAAATATCCGAAGCTACTGATACCGCCATTGTTGCCAAAGCCATTAAAGAACAAAAGTTAAAAGGTGTTGCTACTATTGCCAGTAAACGTGCCGCTGAGTTGTTTGACCTCAACATCTTACAGGAAGGCTTACAAAGCGATGAGTTGAACATGACGCGTTATTTTATCCTCAACAAACAACGCAATCATCATCCGGAAGATTATCTTAACAACAAGGCTTCTTTAAAGTTCATAACACATCATAAAAAAGGGAATCTGTTGGAAGTGCTTACCGTTTTAAAGGAATATGACCTGAACCTTACCAAGATACAGTCTTTGCCTATAAACAAACAACCGTGGAACTATGCTTTTTTTATAGACCTTACGTTTGAAGATTATCAACAGTATATCAAAGCGTTGTTACAAGTTGAAAAAATTGTACCTGAACTGAAAGTTTTAGGAGAATATACCCAAAACAACCCGTTATTTGAATAATTTTTGATTGATTTTCTGAGCATATTTTTAATAAGACTTTTGATATTTTATAAATTATTACTAAAAAGCAATAATTTTATTGATATAATTTAATTTTTTAACTATAAATTTTAACAAATCAATAAAAAAGCATGATTGTAATTAAAAAAATTTGTTTTTTAGACTTATTAACATAGATTTGCTCCGTTAAAATACAGTGATGAAACACACAAACACTTGGCAAGCTTATTTTTACTTCTTTTATTTTTATAAAATGGGGCGAGGCTTTGTTGGTGTTTGCTAATGATATAAAGTTAATACACAAAAATAGAAAGCCTCGATCGTAAATCGGGGCTTTTTTCTTATACAACGTATCTATGAAAATAGCCATACAAGGGATAAAAGGTTCGTTCCACCACATAGTGGCACTACAGTATTTCGGCGAAGCCGTTGAAATGGTAGAGTGTATGTCTTTTACGGAAATCCCTGTACTGTTGAATAAAGGCAGTGTAGATGCCGCCGTAATGGCGATTGAGAACTCATTAGCGGGTTCTATTTTGCCTAATTATGCCTTGATAGATGAATATAACTTAGCCATTGAAGGCGAGGTGCATTTGCCTATCCATCACAATTTAATGGGCTTAGAAGGCCAAACACTGAACGATATTAAAGAAGTATGGTCGCATCCTATGGCCTTGTTACAGTGCCGTAATTTTTTTAGGAATCACCCTAATATCAAATTAGTAGAAGAAACCGATACAGCAGAAGTAGCACAACGCATACAACAACAACAACTAAAAGGCATTGCTGCTATTGCCAGTAAAAAAGCTGCTGAGATCTTTAATCTCAACATCATTGAAAGCGAAATTCAGACTCGCAAACAAAACTATACTCGTTTTTTTATCCTTAAAAAACGTAACGGCAGTTTGCCTAATGGTGGTGTACGTAACAAAGCGTCGTTAAAGTTCATAACACACCATCAAACGGGTAGTTTGGCAGAAGTGCTCAATGTATTTGCCGGTTTTAAAATGAATCTTTCTAAGATACAGTCGCTACCCATTATAGACCAGCCATGGAACTATGCTTTTTTTGCCGATGTTATCTTTGATGATTATGAACATTACCAAAAGGCTATGGGGCATATAAGTGAAAAGACCAGTAGTTTAAAGATATTAGGAGAATACAAACAAAGTAAACGTAAACATGACAGCTAAAGCTAACAGATTGCAACATGTAGAGGAATACTATTTTTCGCATAAATTGCGAGAAGTACGTCAGCTTATTGCCGAAGGCAAACCCGTGATCAATATTGGCATTGGCAGCCCTGATCTAGACCCACCGCTTTCGGTGAGCAGAGCTATGCAAACTACCCTGGAGCAACTCAATGTGCACGGATACCAAAGCTATCAAGGGGTTCCCGAACTACGCCAAAGTATGGCTGATTTTTACAGTAAATACTATGGTGTTACAGCCAATTCTGTGGATGAAATACTGCCGTTGATGGGCTCTAAAGAGGGCATTATGCACGTTTCTATGGCTTTTGTAAATGCAGGAGATAAAGTGCTCATACCTAACCCCGGTTATCCTACATACAGTTCTGTAACCAATTTATTAGAGGCCGAACCTGTTTTTTATGATCTGAAGGAAGATAATAATTGGTTCCCCGATCTGGAAGCACTCTCAAGAACCGATCTGAGCAACGTAAAACTGATGTGGGTTAACTATCCGCATATGCCAACAGGTTATAAACCCACCAAACAACTTTTTGAAGAGTTAGTAGCTTTTGCCAAAGCCCATGATATTATTGTGGTGAATGATAATCCGTATAGTTTTATCCTTAATGAAAACCCTATGAGCATCCTTAGCGTAGAGGGAGCTAAAGAGGTGGCTTTGGAACTGAATTCACTCAGCAAAACCTTTAATATGGCCGGTTGGCGAGTGGGTATGGTATTAGGCTCCGCAGAGAACATAAAAAGTGTTTTGCAGGTAAAAAGTAATATGGATAGTGGTATGTTCTACGGTATTCAACAAGGGGCTATTGCCGCTTTACAAAGTGATGAAAGTTGGTTTAGCAACCTGAATACCATTTACGAAAAACGTAGAGAACTGGCATGGAAAATTGCTGATGTATTGGGTTGCACCTATAATAAAGATAGCGCCGGACTTTTTGTTTGGGCTAAACTACCTGAAGGGCAAACTGCTGAAGCTGTTGCCGATGAATTGTTGTATAACCATCATGTATTCTTAACTCCGGGAACAGTATTTGGAAGTAATGGCGAAGGGTATATACGCCTTTCATTATGTGTAAAGGAAGAAGTGTTGCAACAGGTATTAACCAGAATCATAAAATATTAATTATGAAAAAGATAGCAGTAATAGGATTGGGATTAATAGGGGGTTCTATGGCTTTAGAGCTTAAAAAACTGACATGGGCCACTATTTACGGTATTGATAATAATCCTGAGCATCTACAAAAAGCCCATGAATTAGG
>JAGQYU010000018.1:0-1765 GCA_020435885.1 Flavobacteriaceae bacterium | reverse complement strand
CACTAACTTCCAAAGTACTAGACCTTGTAGAAAAGGATACGTTGGTATTTGATGTAGGCTCAGTTAAGACTGAAGTGTGTACCACTGTTGCTAATCACCCAAATCGTAAGAATTTTGTGGCGGCTCACCCTATTGCCGGTACTGAATTTTCAGGTCCTGAAGCTGCCATTTATAATCTGTTCACCAACAAAATGAACATCATCTGCGAAAAAGACAAAACTGATGTAACTATCTTGCAAAAAGCACTACACCTTTTTGACAAACTGGAAATGCGTACAACTTTTATGAATCCTGTTGAACATGATAAACATATAGCCTATGTTTCGCATCTGTCTCACATCAGTGCTTTTATGTTAGGAAAGACCGTATTGGAAATTGAACCTGATGAGAAAAATATCTTTACCATGGCCGGTAGTGGTTTCCGTTCTACGGTGCGTTTGGCAAAAAGTTCACCTGCCATGTGGACACCAATCTTTATGCAAAACAAACAAAATATTTTAAAATCGTTGAACGAGTATATAAAGAACCTTGAGACCTTTAAAGAGCTCATAGAAAAGGATTCTGATGAAGATATTTACAATATTATGCATAATACTAACCGTATAAAAAACATACTAGACGGTATCGTAAAATAAATTATTAAATATAACTAATTGATTATCAATATATAAATAAAATTAATATTCACCATAAAAAATACTAAGCAGTATTTTAAAAGAAAAATAGAAGCAAACGATTATGGAATCTACAAATTTTTCAAAATGGCTTACAGATATGAATTTATCGCATCCGTTAGTAGTAGCGGGGCCATGCAGTGCAGAGTCTAAAGAGCAGGTTTTAAAGATAGCACATCAACTTAAAGAAACCGATGCTACCGTTTTTAGAGCCGGAGTATGGAAACCCAGAACACGCCCCGGAAATTTTGAAGGGCATGGTGCCAAAGCGTTACCTTGGATAGCTAAAGTAAAAGAAGAAACAGGCCTGTTAACCACCATAGAAATTGCCAATGCTCAGCATGCAAAACTGGCACTAGAGTTTGATATAGATATTCTTTGGATAGGCGCCCGTACTACGGTAAACCCGTTTGCTATTCAGGAAATTGCTGACGCTTTACAAGGCACTGATAAAATTGTATTGGTTAAAAACCCTGTAAACCCTGATCTTGAACTTTGGATGGGCGGTATTGAGCGCTTACATAAAATGGGTATTAATAATTTGGGAGCTATCCACAGAGGGTTTTCTTCATTCAAAAAGACCAAATACAGAAATGAGCCGCAATGGCAAATACCTATTGATCTAAAGAATAAATTGCCTAATCTTCCTGTTATTTGTGATCCTTCACATATTTGTGGTGAGCGAGAGGGCATTTTTGAAGTGTGTCAGACTGCGCTGGATTTAAAATTTGACGGATTGATGGTTGAAACACATTTTGATCCGGACAATGCATGGAGTGATGCCAAGCAACAGATAACGCCTTCCCGTTTAACGGAAATTACCAGAGATTTAAGAGTTAGAAAAGACCGTGTTGACGAAGCTGATTCTGTAAAAAAACTGGAAAGTTTGCGAAAAGATATCAATATGCTAGATAAACAATTGATAGAATTACTAGCTGAAAGAATGGGTATTGCAGAAAAAATAGGGCACGTAAAAAAGGAAGGAAACGTAGCTATTTTACAGCGAAGCCGATGGCAGGATATTATGAGTAAAATGACTGAAATGGGTCTTAAACAAGGCCTAAGTTCTGAATTTATAGAAAAGATCTTTA
>JAGQYU010000172.1:21130-25520 GCA_020435885.1 Flavobacteriaceae bacterium | reverse complement strand
TCTCTTGCAGAGACCACCATAGCTTTTTCGGCTATTAAACCGATTTGTTTACTAACTTTTTCAGGGCTTTCTTTTTTACAACTAAAAAGAATGGTAAGGATCAAAAAAAAGGTAATTTTTTTCATGTTATAGGTCATTGATTTTTTCTTGAGAAAAGATACGTAAGTTTTCAAAAAATTCTGTGAAATCATTATTGAAATCATCATAATGTTTAACAAGGTCATTTACAGCTAAATGCATTTGCGATTTGTTTTTAGTCCTTCTATTCATGCCAATTAGCACACTTTCAATTCCTTCAATGGTTCTGTAATTATAGAGCCAGTTATTTGAAATCATATAAGGCATCATATATTTTGTTTTATCTGGCAATAAATCGAAATTATTGTTTATAAGACTGTAAAAATCATTAACATATTTTTTAAGTGGAGTGTGATGATATTCAGCCCAATTTTTTGCTAAAAAATGATCGTACAAGATATCAATGATAACCCCATCATAATGATGGTATCTTTTATGAAGCCTTTCTTTACTCGTTTTGACAATAGAATGTGAATCAGTAAAAGAATCAATATGCCTGTGAAGTATGATTCCTTTTTGAATTTTCTCAGGGAACGATTTTAATTGCTTTCCTTTAACTGAATCAGCAATAAAGTTTCCTATTTTAATAGGATCATCATCACCGGAAAGGTAAATATGTGCTAAAAAATTCATCGTTGTGAAAATACAAAAAACTCTTTAGAACATTAAGTTACTAAAGAGTTTAGTATAAAAAGGAGTTAGTTAAATTTTTTAGGGAGCTACAAAGTTCCAGCTCATTTTTTTGAAAAGAGCGGTCAATTCTTCTACATCGTTAGTTTTACAAACAAGGTATTGATAGTTTCCTTTAGCAATTAGGATAGAAAGGTTTTTGTTTTCAATCAATTTTTGAGTGTATTGCAAATATGAGTTTGTCCAATCTGAACTCCAAACGCCTCTAAGAGGCAATTCTTTTGTGTATAATAATTTTTGTAATGATGCCCGGGTACTTTTAGCATCTTCGCTATATGCCAAAATATTGTACTGTATAAGTATAAGATACATTGCTTTTTGAAAGTATTGCAGTTCACCGTCAGACTCAGTCCAATAAGCCAAAAAAGGATTAGGTTCTAATATAATCGTACCTACAGCATTTACTTTATTCCAGTTAGGTAATGTTCTGATTGCTAAATCTTTGAATACGTAATCGAATTTTTCCGGATCAATAAATGAAAGCCAAATCTTTTCTGTTAATTCATCAATTTCTTCAGTAGAATAGAAATCTTCACCTAAAATGGTAACGATTCTTTGTATATCTTCTTTTTTAAACTCAATTTCTTTAAAACTGGGTTTTGTTTTTTTATAGTAGTGTATCTTACTTTTAAAAGTAATGATGGAATAATCCGGCTGCGCATAACTACTATAACTAAATGCCATAACCGCTATCAATAACAATAAAATCCTTTTCATGGTTTAAATTTTAAACTAAAATGGTTTGGCTTGTTTCTAAAAAAACCGCTTGAAAGTACAAACGGTTTTTTGGTAAGTTAATTATACAGTTGATAAAAAATTATGGTTTTACAAACTCCCAATCAAGTTTTTTGAAGAGTTCGGTAACTTTTTCTTTTTTATCAATTTTACAAACAATAATGTCATAATGACCTTTGGTTACTAAAGCAACTAGGCCTTTTTTAGCAAGCTCTGTATTGATGGTTTCTAAGTAGGAGTATGCCCAGTCATCATCTTTTGGATCATTAATACTGATATTTTTAGTAATTAATAATTCATTGAATGATGATTTAACTGCCTCAGCATCATCACCATAACCTATCAAACTGTAATAGTCTAAAATCTTACTAAGGGCAATTTGAAAGTAAGGGAATTCATTATCATTGATTGTCCACTCGGTAAGATAAGGGTTTGGTTCTAATACCAACTCTCCTTTAGCATTTTTGTAGCCCCAATTGTTTATAGTTTTTACGGCAAAATCCTTATAAACATAATCAAACATTTTGGGGTTAGAAAAAGCCAACCAGGCTTTACTTATGATTTCTTTTTTTTCAGCTTGTGAATACAAAGAATCTCCTAAAAGATCAATAATTTCAGACACAAGTTCTTTATCGATACCTAGTTCTTGCGTTCTGGGCTCGTCTTTTTTGTATTCATAAATTTGACTGGAAAAGACAATTTTAGAGTAGTCTGTTGACTGTGCAACAGCTACAAAATTGAATACCGATAATGTTAAAATAGTTAGTAAATTTCTTTTCATATAGCAACTTTAGTTAAACTTTGTTTTAACTACTCAAGGGAAAGAATTTACTTTGTGTGCAAATTGGGGGTTGATTCAATAAGTAAAGTAAATTCAGTACTTAAAATTACTAAAATAAATAAATTTCATAGCGTTATTGGTAACGAAATTATAAAAAAAAAACTTGCTAGGCAACAATTGTTACTAAATAGCAAGTTTTTATATATAAATGGTACTTTTAAACTAATGTTTAACTGTTAAGCATTACAGGCATTACTAGCATAGTAATGTTTTCACCATCTTCTAGGCCATCAATAGGAGTTAAGATGCCTGCTCTGTTTGGAAGTGACATTTCTAATTGTACATCGTTGGAATTCAAATTACTAAGCATTTCTGTTAAGAATTTAGAGTTGAACCCAATTTGCATATCATCACCTTCGTAGCTGCATTTTAAACGCTCATCTGCTTTGTTTGAAAAGTCTATATCTTCGGCAGAAATATTCAATTCTGTACCTGCCATTTTCAAGCGGATTTGATGTGTGGTTTTGCTAGAGAAAATAGAAACACGTTTAACGGAATTTAAGAAAGAACCTCTGTCAATAGTCAATTTATTAGGATTTTCTTTAGGGATAACTGCTTCATAATTAGGGTATTTACCATCAATCAATCGGCAAACCAATTCGGTATTTCCGAAAAGGAATTTAGCATTTGAATCATTATATTCAATAGTAACTTCATCATCAGAACCAGAAAGAATGTTCTTTAGTAAGTTCAATGGTTTTTTTGGCATGATGAATTCAGCAACTTCGTTAGCAGAAACATCTTCACGGGTATATTTTACTAATTTGTGAGCATCTGTTGCTACAAATGTTAAGTTTTCAGGTGAAAACTGGAAGAATACACCACTCATAACAGGCCTTAGATCATCATTACCCGAAGCAAAAATAGTTTTGGCGATAGCTGTTGCTAAAATATCTCCAATAATAGTAGTAGAACTTGGTGAATCCAACTCTACTGCCTTAGGGAACTCTTCACCATTAGCATAGGCCACTGCATATTTTCCACTATCAGAACTTATCTCAACGGTATTATTGTCCTCAACAACAAATGTTAACGGTTGTTCAGGAAAAGTTTTTAAAGTATCTAATAATAATCGAGCATTAACAGCTACAGTACCAACTTCGTCTGCATCAACATCAATAACAGTACTCATGGTTGTTTCTAAGTCTGATGCAGAAACTTTTAATTTATTGTTGGTTATTTCAAAAAGGAAATTATCTAAAATAGGCAGTGTGTTGTTATTATTTATAACACCACCCAAGACCTGTAAATGCTTTAATAATTGTGTGCTCGAAACTATAAATTTCATCTATCAATGTTTATTAAAAATAAGAGTTACAAATATATGGTATTAAATAGTAGCCGAACAAATTTAATTATTCACAATTTAGTAAAAATGTTAAGGTTTTCATAATAAATTACAAATACTGTGATTAATGCTTAGATTTGTGACAATACGTCATCTAAACCTCAACTATGAAACGAATAATCTTTTGTTTGTTTTTAACAATTTCTACTTTACAAGCAGCAGCTCAAAAACCTGAAAAACCTAGTTCATCCGAAATATATGAATCCATTAAAAAACTAAATTTTTTAGGTTCTGTTTTGTACGTTGCAGCGCATCCTGATGATGAAAATACGCAGTTAATATCATATTTCTCTAATGAACGAAAAGCAAGAACTGGGTATCTTTCTATGACCAGAGGCGATGGAGGACAAAATTTGATTGGCCCTGAATTACAAGAATTATTAGGTGTTATAAGAACACAGGAATTATTAGCAGCCAGAAGAACAGATGGTGGAGAGCAATTTTTTACAAGAGCCAATGATTTTGGCTATTCTAAACATCCTGATGAAACGTTAGAACTATGGAATAAAGAGGAAATCTTAAAAGATGTAGTAAGCATTATACGAAAATTTCAACCTGATGTTATTATTAACAGGTTTGACCACAAGACACCCGGCAGTACTCATGGGCAACATACAGCATCTGCTATGTTGAGTGTTGAAGCTTTTGATCTGGTTAGTGATGCTTCTTACAAAGCACATGGCTTATATAATACTTGG
>JAGQYU010000172.1:20876-21055 GCA_020435885.1 Flavobacteriaceae bacterium | reverse complement strand
GATAAATCTACTATGTTGAGTTTTGATACGGGAGTTTATTATCCAACAGTTGGATTGTCTAATAATGAAGTAGCTGCTTTGAGCAGAAGTCAGCATAAATCGCAAGGTTTTGGCAGTACCGGAAGCCGTGGAACTAATTTAGAATATGTAGAATTTTTAAAAGGAGAGTTCCCTACAAA
>JAGQYU010000172.1:0-20674 GCA_020435885.1 Flavobacteriaceae bacterium | reverse complement strand
ATATCATTACTGCTTGTGCAGGATTGTTTTTAGAAGCAGTAGCTGATGAGCAGACAGTTACTATCAATTCTAATATAAAAGTGGCTGTTGAGGTGGTCAATAGAAGTAATGTGCCGATTGTTTTGAAAGAAATTACAATACCACATCAGCAAAAAAAGATTTCTGAAAATATTCCGTTAAAGAACAACCAACCATTTTCAGTAAATACGGATATGTATGTGAATTCTGAAGAAAAATATACGTCACCTTATTGGTTGGATAAAAAAGGAACTGTAGGATTATACACAGTTGATAACAAAGGTTTAATAGGAAACCCTGAAACGCCTAAAAATTTAACAATTCGGTTTGACGTAGAGATCAATAACACTATTGTTCCCATTTATAAAGAAGTAGTTTTTAAATATAATGATCCTGTAAAAGGTGAGGTCTATCAGCCATTAGAAGTTGTTACACCCGTTGCCGCGACTATTGAAGATAAGGTTATCATTTTTTCTAATAACACTCCAAAACAGGTTCCAGTTACTATTGAAACTTTTAAAGATAATCTAGAAGGAACCATTGAACTTTGCTACCCTGAGGGATGGAAAGTTTCTCCTGCAAAAGAAACATTTACAATTGCCTCGAAAAGTACAAAGAAAACAGTTGTGTTTACTATAACTCCGCCCAATGGACAAAGCGAAGGGTTTATCTCTCCTTTGGTGATGATAGAGGGTAGAGATTATACAAAAAAACTGGTTAGGATTGATTATGACCATATTCCCAAACAAACGGTTTTATTGCCTTCTGAATCTAAAGTAGTACGTTTGGATATTAAAACCAAAGGGCAAAACATTGCTTATATTCAAGGTGCCGGAGATGGTGTTCCAACCAGTCTTCGCCAAATAGGGTTCACTGTTCAAGAATTAGATGAGGATGCTATAACCCTTGAAAAACTTAGCGAATTTAATGCTGTTATTTTAGGGATTAGAACGTATAATGTGAGTGATAAAGCTAAATTTTATCAGCCTATTTTACACGAATATGTAAAAAAAGGAGGTACACTCATTGTTCAATACAACACTAATAGAGGCTTAAAAGTAGATAAAGTTGCACCGTTTGAACTTGAACTTTCCAGAGATAGAGTAGTAGAAGAGGATGCCAAAGTAACTATGCTTCGTCCGGAGCATGCGTTATTAAAATTCCCTAATAAAATTACAGAGCAAGATTTTGATGGTTGGATACAGGAAAGAGGCTTGTATTTTCCAAATAAATGGTCATTAGAATTTACCCCAATATTGTCTATGAACGATAAAGGAGAAGATCCGCTACAAGGCAGTTTATTAATTGCTAAATATGGCAAAGGAAATTTTATTTATACAGGCCTAAGCTTTTTTAGAGAATTACCGGCAGGGGTATCCGGAGCATATAAATTGTTTGCCAATATGGTTTCTGTTGGCTCTGAGAGAATTCAAAACTAACGATTATGGAACCAGTAAAATTTGTTTGGAAAAGATATTATTCAATGGTGTTGATAGTTAATGCAGCATATGTTGTAATTTTCTATATATTAATGAACCTTTTTTCTTAAAAAATGCAGTTGATAGATTGGATAGTCCTTACATGTACCCTTTTGTTTATAGTGCTTTACGGAGTATGGAAAACAAAAGGCAGTAAAAATGTGCAAGATTTTATCCGTGGAGGTAATGAAGCTAAATGGTGGACTATTGGCCTTTCCGTAATGGCCACACAAGCCAGTGCCATTACCTTTTTGTCAACCCCCGGGCAGGCTTACCATGATGGGATGAAATTTGTACAATTCTATTTTGGGTTGCCCATTGCTGTGATTCTTGTCAGTATGATCTTTATTCCAATCTATCATAAATTAAAGGTTTTTACAGCATACGAATTTTTAGAAAATAGGTTCGATTTAAAAACAAGAACATTAACTGCTGTTCTTTTTTTAATGAATAGAGGGTTGTCAGCAGGTATCACCATTTTTGCTCCGGCTATTATTTTATCTGCTGTGCTTGGTTGGAATTTGGTAACACTGAATATTATTATTGGAGTATTGGTAATTATCTATACAGTAACCGGAGGTACAAAAGCGGTTAGTGTTACACAAAAGCAACAAATGGCTGTTATCTTTACAGGGATGTTTATTGCTTTCTTTCTGATTATTAGTTATTTACCTGATGGAATAACTTTTACCAAAGCATTGGATATTGCTGGAGCCAGCGGTAAAATGAATGTGCTGGATTTTTCATTCGATATGAATAACCGCTATACTTTTTGGAGTGGTATTATCGGTGGTAGTTTTTTGGCTGTGTCTTATTTTGGGACTGACCAAAGTCAGGTACAACGCTATCTATCTGGCAAATCAGTAAAGGAAATGCAGTTGGGCCTTATTTTTAATGGACTACTAAAAGTCCCAATGCAGTTTTTTATACTGTTGGTTGGGGTAATGGTTTTCGTTTTTTACCAGTTTAATCCTACGCCGTTACATTTTAATCCTGCTGCTGAGGAAGCTATTGTACAATCGCAATTTAGTGATTATTATAAAGAGTTGGAAGATACACATGCTGAGCTGGAAAAAGAAAGAAGTCTGCTACAATTGCAAATAGCAGAGGGTACACTTTCGTATGAAGATAAAAATAAAATAAAAGAACTTGAATCTCTCGATAAGGAAATTAGAGAAGATGCTAAAAAAATGATTGCTCAATTGGATGAAAAGATTGAGACTAATGACAAAGACTATGTATTTATTCATTTCATTTTAAATAAATTACCTAAAGGGTTGATAGGCTTGTTGTTAGCAGTTATACTTTCGGCAGCTATGTCTTCCACAGCATCGGAATTGAACGCTTTGGGTTCTACTACAGCGTTAGACCTTTATAAACGAAATGTAACTATTGAACATTCTGAAAAACATTATGTAGCCATGTCTAAATGGTTTACATTACTATGGGGAATTATTGCCATTATCATTGCCTGTGTTGCCAATCTTTTTGATAACTTAATTCAATTGGTTAATATAATCGGTTCTATTTTTTATGGAAATGTACTAGGTATTTTTCTGCTGGCATTTTTTATACGATTTGTAAAAGGGAATGCGGTATTTATAGCTGCAATAATTACACAAATAGTAATTTTAGGTATTTATTATTTTGCTATTTACGTACCGGAATCTGTTGGTGAAAAAGCGCTGAGTTATTTGTGGCTAAATCTGATAGGGTGTGGTTTGGTTATGGTATTAGCTGTATTTTTGCAGCTGTTCTCTTATAAAAAAGAAAGTTAAATAAGATATTCCTTTTCTTCAATAGTAGTGTGTGCAAATTCTCCAATTGACCTTTGCGAAAGTTCTTTTATCAGATTATTTCTTAAGGGTGCTGCCAAATGATGTATGGCGCATGGATTTTCATCACTACAAGTAGGTAAACCTAAAAAACATCCTTTTAATTTGTTGAATCCGTCTATACATTTAACTATAGAAATCACCGATCCTTCTTTATCAAGATTTGTCAAGTAAAAACCACCATTTCTACCTTTGGTTGAAGATATGATTTTGTACTTGGATAGTTGCTGTAAAGTTTTTGCTAAAAAAGGAGCGGGGATATTTATTTCTTCTGCTATTTGTTGAGGGCTATACTTATTGGATTCACTGGAGTGAATTGCCAAATATAACACTGCCCTAATGGCATATTTACTAGAATTTGAAATCATATAGTTTTTTGAAATTTGGTTATTACAAATATAAAAAGATAAAAAAGTCTTTTTATATGATATAAATCATATTTTACATATCTTTGTCTAGCTACTTTTGTTACATAACTTTTAAAAATAATAAACCTAATCTAAAGAACAATGAAAAACAAATTATTAGTATTCCTGTTGTTTTCATTTGTATTGTTTTCATGTAAGAATGAAAAACAAGCAAATGATGATAATACATCCCAAGGAAATACAGCAGTTGTTGAGCATAAAGGACAAGCTGCTGTTGAAGATTCAGAATCTGATGCTAATGCCCTTCAAGTTGCAAAATCATTAGACGATTTTAAAACATTAGTGGCAGCCATTGAAGCTGCAGGTGTACAGGATGCAGTAGTAAATACAGGGCCATTAACTGTTTTTGCACCCGTAAATGTTGCATTTGATAAATTACCTGAAGGAACAGTTGAAAACTTACTTAAACCAGAGAACAAAGAGCAATTGGCTTTTGTTCTAAAGAACCATGTAGCCCCGGCTAATTTCCCTGATACTCAGCTTAAAAAAGAAGCTGAAAAAGGAAGAAAATTGTATATGGCTTCTGGTAAATATTTAGATGTAACTGAAAAAGAAGACGGACTTTATGTTGCAGGTACAAAAATCCTTAAAACAGTTAAAGTCAGCAACGGTTGGATACATGTAATTGATAACGTACTTGTACCAGCCGAATAACTATGAATTAAATCCAAATAAATAATGAGAAAACTTTTTTTAAGTACAATTGCCCTGTTATTGCTGTTACTAATAAGTTGCGGCAAAGAAAAAACTTCTAATGAAGCTGCAGATAAGGCTGAAACCAAGACTGAACAACCAGCAGAAACTAGTGATCCTATGAAAGATAAAGGTATTGGACCTGTTACAAGTATAACCTTGCCAGATGAAATAGATCAAGCAATGGTTACAAAAGGATCTGAAATTTTTGCACAAAAATGTTCAGCTTGCCATAAACCTGACAAAAGATTTGTAGGACCTGCACCTAAAGGTATTTTAGAACGTAGAACTCCGGAATGGATTATGAATATGATCCTAAACCCTGAAGAAATGGTTCAAAAAAATGAAGCAGCTAAAGCGTTATTGGCAGAATATTTATCGCCAATGGCAAATCAAAACCTTACTGAAGAAGAGGCTAGGGCAGTACTCGAATATTTTAGAACACTTAATTAATCAAACTTTTGTAATATGAAAACAATCTTTAAATTTTTAACTGTTATTTTGGCAACGGTTTCTATCATCAGTTGTGGAAATAATGGAGATTCCAAAAAGCAGGGAGCTTTAACCGGCAATGCTGCTGAAAAAGTATATGTGGCACCGGGTGAGCATGATGAGTTCTATGCGTTTGTTTCCGGTGGTTTTAGTGGACAATTAGCCGTATATGGTTTGCCATCGGGAAGACTTTTTAAAGTGATCCCTGTATTCTCTGTAGATGCTGAAAAGGCTTGGGGATTTAACGAAGAAACCAAACCTATGTTAAATACATCTCATGGTTTTATCCCTTGGGATGATTCTCACCACCCTGATATTTCACAAACCAATGGAGAATTAAATGGCAGATGGGTATTTATAAATGGTAATAACACACCACGTATTGCCAAAATAGACCTTACTACTTTTGAAACTACTGAGATTATTGAGATACCAAATAGTGCCGGTAACCATAGTTCTTCTTTCGTTACCGAAAATACCGAATATGTAGTGGCAGGTACTCGTTTTTCAGTGCCAGTACCTCAAAGAGATATGCCAATTAAAGAGTATAAAGGAAACTTTAAAGGGGCACTTTCATTTATTAGTGTTAGCCCAGAAGGAGCTATGGATCTTAAATTTCAGGTGTTAATGCCAGGTTTCAACTACGATCTTTCTCACCCTGGTAGAGGTAAATCTCACGGATGGTTCTTCTTTACAACCTATAATACAGAAGAGGCTAATTCACTACTAGAGGTAAATGCTTCTCAAAATGATAAAGACTTTATTGCTGCCATTAACTGGAAAAAAATTGAAGAATATGTAAATGGTGGAGGTGGTAAAAAAATGCCTGCTAATTATGCTCATAATGTGTATAATGATGAAACTCATTCTGCAACTTCTACTATGAAGAAAGAAGTGTTGGTAGTTGATCCTACAGAAGTACCAGGAGCGGTTTATTTGTTGCCTACACCAAAATCTCCACATGGTTGTGATGTTGATCCATCCGGTGAATATATTATCGGTAGTGGTAAATTAGCGGCAGAACTTACAGCACACTCTTTCACAAAAATGTTAGACGCTATTGAAAACAAAAAGTTTGATGGAGAAGCGTATGGTATTCCAATTTTAAACTATGAAGATGTATTGGCAGGTGCTGTTAAGCAGCCTGGTTTAGGGCCTTTACACACTGAGTTTGACGGACAAGGAAATGCTTACACTACATTTTTCATTTCATCAGAAGTTGTAAAATGGAAATTAGGTACTTGGGAAGTAATTGACAGAAAACCAACCTATTACTCAGTTGGACACTTAATGATACCAGGTGGAAACTCACGTAAACCTTTTGGTAAATATGTAGTAGCCATGAATAAAATTACGAAAGACAGATATTTACCAACAGGACCTGAAGTAACGCAATCAGCTCAGTTATATGATATTACAGGGGAGAAGATGGAATTATTATTAGATTTTCCAACGGTAGGAGAGCCTCACTATGCGGCAGGTTGCCCAGCTGATCTTATCAAAGAAAATTCTAAAAAATTCTTTAAACTGGAAGAAAATAAACACCCATATGCTATTCAAACACCTGAAGAAGCTAAAGTTGTAAGAAATGGCAATGAGGTTCATATTTATATGGGAATGATCAGAAGCCACTTTACACCTGATAATATTGAAGGTATTAAAGTAGGAGATAAGGTTTATTTCCATGTTACAAATCATGAACAAGATTATGATGTACCACACGGAATTAGTATGATTGGAGCAAATACATCAGAATTATTAATTATGCCCGGACAAACAGAGACTTTTGTTTGGGAGCCTAAAGAAGTTGGTGTATGGCCATTCTATTGTACTGACTTCTGTTCTGCATTGCACCAAGAAATGCAAGGATATGTTAGAGTATCGCCTAGAGATTCTAGTATAGAGCTTTCGTGGTCATTAGACGGTGAGTAGAGTTTGATTATTTTAGTTATAAAAGAGGCTGTATTTAACAAAAGTTGAATACAGCCTTAATTAAAGATAGTAGTAGTTATGAAAAAATCTAAAATCTTAATGTTTTTAGCGGCTTTGTTGCCTCTTGCATTGTTTGTTTTTCCTTTATGGAACATTACATTAGAGGCTCCTCAATATCCAATTCCGTTAGGAATGGATATTTATATCAATGATTTTGCAGATACGCATCCACATGATATTAAGAACATTAATTTAATGAACCACTATGTGGGGATGAAATACATTCCTGAAGCAATTCCGGAGTTTAAAATATTTCCGGCTGTAATTATCGGTATGTCTGTTTTAGCTTTATTAATCGCCTTTAAAGGAAACTATAAATGGTATTTAGGCTGGCTCATTTTAATGGTGTTATTAGCAGCTGCCGGAATCTATGACTTTTATCTTTGGGAGTATAACTATGGACATGACCTTGATCCGAAAGCCATTATGAAATTTACAAATCCTGATGGCTCTATCATGGGCTTTCAACCACCGTTATTGGGTACAAAAGATATTTTGAATTTTACAGCACATTCGTATCCTCAATTAGGAGCATACTTCTTAGGTGCCGGAATGTTATCAGCTTTTGTAGCATTTTTATTCGGTAAAAAAGGAAAATAAGATGAAAGCAAAGTTTTTTATAATGCTGTGGGGAGTATTAATACTTAACACATCGTGTTCCATAGAGCCAAAAAAAATAGAATATGGTTCAGATGCTTGCCATTATTGCAAGATGACCATTGTTGATCAACAACATGCTGCGGAAATCGTAACTAAAAAAGGTAAAGCATTTAAATATGATGCTATTGAGTGTATGATGAATGATATGGAAGATAAAGACTTTAATGAGATCGGCTTGTTTTTGGTTACTGATTATGTAACACCAGAAAACCTGGTTGATGCTACTAAAGCAACCTATTTGATATCTAAACATATACAAAGCCCAATGGGTGCTAATCTTTCAGCTTTTGAAGAACAATCAAAAGTACAAGAGTTTGTAAAAGATGATGAAGATAAAGTATTTACATGGGAAGAACTTCAAAAATATTTTTATAACAAATAAACTATGCAGCAAAACATTATTAAAGATACAGTAGTAAAAGGTTTAAAGACCGAAAAAATATTCAAAACAGATTCTGCTGAAACTATATTGATAACTCTGGAGAAAGATGCACTATTCCCAAAACACACTTCACCTAAAGATGCAATGTTAGCGGTTTTAGAGGGTTCTATCAATTTTTTTATTGATGGGGAAGAGTATTTGTTGAAAGCACATGAAGTTTTTAACTTTTCAAAAGGAGTTGAGCATTATGTTACAGCTAATGAAAATTCCAAATTTTTAGTTATAAGATAAGTTTTTTAGATTAGCACATTGTAGCGTATTTACTAGATTAGCGTAAGTGCCAAACAGGTTCAACTTTTAAATAATGATCAACAAATTTTCTGTAATAATTGCTTTTTTAATGGCAATAAGCTCGTCTTTTGCCCAAACTGTTGAGGTCTGTGCTTCATGTAACGTGAAGACCCTTAAAGAGGCTATTGCTATTGCTCCCAAGTATGGGAAGATTGTTGTTAAAAAAGGTATTTACAAAGAGCATGATATTGAAATTGATAAACCTATAAGCATTATAGGAGAAAACAATCCTGTCTTTGATGGAGAAAAGAAAGGCTATGTACTTATTATAAAATCTGACAGTGTTTCCATTTCCGGGTTGCACCTTAAAAATGTTGGTCAAAGTTATACAAAGGATTTTGCTGGGATTTATATTTCTAAAAGCGAGCATTTTAAAATTGATAATTGTACACTAAGCGATGTGTTTTTTGGTATTTTGGCAGAGAAATCGCATCATGGAATCATAAGTAATAACACAATTTCAAGTGTGGTTAAGAACGAAGCTTCCACTGGAAATGGCATTCACCTTTGGCATTGCTCCAATGTTACAGTTGCTGAAAATGAATTGTTTAATCTTAGGGACGGAATCTATTTTGAATTTGTTACAGATAGTAAGATTCTGAATAATTTCAGTCATAATAATTTGCGATATGGCTTGCATTTTATGTTTTCTAATAATGATGAATACCATAACAATACTTTTACAAAAAATGGTGCAGGGGTTGCCGTTATGTTCTCAAAATATATAACAATGACCCAAAATATATTTAAAGAAAATTGGGGTACTGCTTCGTATGGATTATTACTCAAAGAGATCTATGATGCAGAAATAGAGAATAATGAATTTGACCAAAATACTATTGGAGTATATACGGAAGGCTCTACCCGTATCAATTACAAAAACAATACATTTAACAGAAACGGCTGGGCAGTTAAAATTGCCGGAGCCTGTTACACAAATAAATTTGAAAAGAACAACTTTTTGTATAATGCGTTGGACATTTCTTACAACAGCAAATTGAATGATAATACATTTGATGAAAACTATTGGAGTTCTTACACAGGTTATGATTTGGATAAAAATGGTTATGGGGATGTGCCTTACAGGCCTGTAAAACTCTTCTCGTATATGGTAAACAAAACTCCTGAAACTATCATTTTGTTAAGAAGTCTTTTTGTAGATATACTCAATTTTTCTGAAAAAGTGTCGCCGGTATTTACACCTGATGATCTGTTAGATAATAACCCTTTAATGAAGCCTTTAAAATGATTGAAATACAGCAATTACATAAAAACTTTGGAAAGGTTGAGGTTCTCAAAGGTGTTGACCTTGGTATAGCCAGTGGAGGTATTTTTGCAGTGTTAGGGCCTAACGGATCAGGTAAAACTACCATGATCAAAAGTATTTTAGGAATGGTTATCCCTGATAAAGGAACTATTGAAATTGATGCAAAAAATATTTTGAAAAAATATGCTTATAGAGATAATATAAATTACTTACCTCAAATCGCAAATTTTCCTAATAACCTAACAGTTAGTGAGTTGATTAATATGATGAAGGATTTGAGGAATAAGCCTGCATCTGACCAATCTTTAATCGATAGATTTGCTCTAGCGCCTTTTTTAGATAAAAAATTAGGCAATTTATCAGGAGGTACACGTCAAAAAGTAAATATTCTACTCACATTTATGTTTGATAGCGATCTGATTATTTTAGATGAACCAACTACAGGGTTAGATCCTATTTCGCTGTTACAGTTAAAAGAAATTATCAGAACGGAGAAAGAGAAAGGAAAAACAATTTTAATTACCTCGCATATCATAAGTTTTGTAGAAGAAATGGCCGATCAGATTGTATTTCTTTTAGATGGAAAAATATATTATAAAGGCACTATTGCCGGTTTAAAAGAACAGACCAAACAAAAAAACTTAGAGGAGGCAATTGCAACAATTTTAATGGAATAATATGTTTAAAATACTGAAATACAGCTTTTTTGATTTGATGCGTAGCCGTTGGAGCTATGTGTATTTTCTCTTTTATTTAATGTTGGGCATCGTATTACTGTTTTTAAATAATGATACATCAAAAGCAGTAATAACATTGATGAATATAATTATAGTGCTAACACCGCTTATAGGAACTATATTCGGAATAATGTACTACTATAATTCAAGGGAGTTTACAGAACTTTTATTGGCACAACCCATTAAAAGATCAACTATTTTTTTAGGACAATATTTGGGAGTTTCTCTTTCATTAAGTTTGAGTTTAGTTATAGGTTTGGGTATTCCTTTCATACTATATGGCATATTTCAATCATCTGCAATTTTTAATTTTTTAACCTTATTGTTGGTGGGGGCATTCCTCACATTCATATTTGTTGCACTGGCCTTTAATGTGGCATTATCCAATGAAAATAAAATTAAAGGATTTGGCTATGCAATACTCATTTGGCTGTTTATGGCTGTTATTTATGATGGCTTATTTTTAATATCTCTAATGTTGTTAGAAGAATATCCTTTAGATAGATATTCGCTCATAGCTTCTATGCTAAACCCGATTGACCTTTCTCGTATTCTGATACTTCTTAAACTTGATATTTCTGCACTTTTGAGTTATACAGGAGCTCTGTTCAAAAAGTTTTTTGGAACTAATTTAGGGATGATATCATCAACCTTAGTATTGGTTTTATGGGTAATTTTACCTGTGATGAGAATCATCTATAAATCAAAAAAGAAAGATTTTTAAAGTAGTTTATTATTTTATAATATCATGGATTTCATTTAGTTCTTCTTTAGAGAAAACCAAATTATGTAAAGAGCCAAGATTATCTAACAATTGTTTTTTACTGCTAACGCCTACTAAAACTGAGGTCACTCGTTCATCTTTTAGCAACCAAGCAATGGCCATTTGAGCTAAACTTTGTCCTCTTTTTAAAGCAATATCGTTTAACTGACCTATTTTTGATAGTATGTCATTGGTGATTTGTTCCTTCTTCAAAAAGCCTGAAGGTTTTGCAGCTCTAGAACCCTCTGGAATTTCTTTAAGATATTTATTTGTAAGGAGTCCTTGAGCCAACGGAGAGAAGGGGATAAGCCCAATACCCTCACTACCTACAACATCCAAAAGACCGTCTTCTACCCATCTTTCTAACATACTATACTTAGGTTGATGAATAAGTAAAGGAGTACCCATTTCTCTCAGCATTTTAGATGCCTTCAGCGTATCCTCTGCATTATAATTGGATATTCCTACATACAAAGCTTTCCCTTGTTGAACAATATGGTGTAATGCACCCATGCTTTCTTCAAGAGGTGTATTGGGGTCTGGTCTGTGATGATAAAAAATATCAACATAGTCTAACCCCATGCGTTTAAGGCTTTGGTCTAAGCTAGCAATAATATACTTTCTGGAACCCCATTCGCCATAAGGCCCGGGCCACATCAAATACCCTGCTTTAGATGAAATGATCATTTCATCTCTATAAGGAGCAAAACTTGTTCTAAGAATTTTACCAAAATTCTCTTCAGCCGAACCCGGAGGAGGTCCATAATTATTAGCAAGATCAAAATGTGTTATTCCATTATCAAAAGCAGTATGAAGAATTTCTTTAGAGTTTTCAAAATCATCAATATGTCCAAAATTATGCCATAAACCCAATGATATTTCGGGTAACTTTAAACCACTATTACCACATTTTCTATAATTTATGGAATCATATCTTTTTTCGTTAGTTATATAATTTTTCATTGCTTATATGTTTTGATATATGGAATTAACCATGTACAAATTTACTATAGTTGAATTTTATTTCTTCTCATACAGCAAGTTTTTTATCATTAATAAATTAAATCAATACACTTAATTATTTTTTATATTTACTTGAGGCATTAAAGTAAGGTCTGGAATGATTTTAAAACAAAACCATCACATAGAAACTGTTCTACAGCAATATGAAAACTATTTAAAAAATGATTTCCATACATATAAGAACCATGTTTATAGAGTTTTAAATATTGCCTATTAATTAGATGTATTGCCTGAGAATATCGATAAATATGCAATTGCAGGCGTTTTTCATGATGTTGGTATATGGACACATTCTTTTGATTATTTAGAGCCATCCATAGAATTAGCACAAGAATATTTAGTGAAAATTGGAAAAGAGGAATGGATTGAAGAAATGTCTTTAATGATTGATAATCATCATAAAATAAGCCGTTATTCGAAAAAGTTTAGTCAAACAGTTGAAACATTTAGAAAAGCTGATTGGATAGATGTTTCTATGGGAATATTACTATTTGGCTTTGAGAGATCAAATTTTAAAATGATTAAAAAGGCTTTTCCAACAGTAGGTTTTCATAGGTTTTTAATAAAGCAAGTGTTTAAATACTTTTTAAAACACCCTTTTAATCCACTACCAATGTTTAAAAGATAGGTGTTTTATATGCAAAAAAGCACATTAATTGCTAGTTCTAAATTATCACTTTCAATTTGCTGTCTAACAAAACGATGTAGTTCTTCAAGTTTCATAGTTTCATTAGATAATTCTAAAATTGCCTTGATCTCCGGCAAGGACTTTACTTGTTTTAATTCATTTTCAGAAGGAATCGTCTCATAATTACCTAACCTTCCAATGTTGTTTCCGGTCAAAATATTGGTCTTAGAAATATGTTTCGGTAAATTATCAACACCAATTCCTTTATTAGCCAAAGGTTTAGGAATTTCAAATAATGATTCTTCAGTAATTCTTGTATACCAGCTTCCGCCTAATCTTGCCACCAAATCTAGCTTTTTGGTATCCAAACTTCCTTTTTCATCCAAAAATGAATTGTCAATATGGATGTAAACCACTTTGCAGATGACTAAGTTTCCGGCACCACCTTCATCTCCTAAATGAATAATATTTTCTACTGCGCATTCAAATGATACTGGCGATTCTTTTACTCTTGGCGGTTTTACTTTTATTGAAGGGACTTCGGTTAAGCCGGATTTAACAAATTCGTTCACTCCTTTATCGTATTCCGTACTAGCTAAAGACATTTGCTCAACAATAGGATAGTTTACAATATTGATGACCACTTCTTTAGTCTCTTCAGCGTTTTGTAAAGTGTGTTTAGTTGTATTATCTCTAACCCTGCGAGCTGGTGAAAAAATTAATACAGGCGGATTAGAACTAAAAACATTGAAAAAACTAAACGGACTTAAATTAACTTCTCCGTTTTTGTTGATAGTACTAGCAAAAGCAATAGGCCTTGGCGCAATGGCAGTCAATAGAATACTATGCAATTGCGATGTTGAGATACTATTTGGATCTATTGAAGTATATTCAGCCATAGTTCTATTTTGATGGTAATAATTGCGATCTAACTTCCCCGAAACCAACTCTAATACCACCCTTTTCACAATAACCACGCATTATTACGGTATCATAATCTTCAATAAATTTACGTTCTTCACCATTCTTTAGCTTTAACGGTTTGCTCCCGGCCCAAGCTAATTCAAGCATAGAGCCATAAGAATCTTCACTTTTACCACTAATAGTTCCGGAAGCCATCATATCTCCTACACGCAGATTACAACCATTACTGGTATGGTGTGCTATTTGTTGCGCCATGTTCCAGTACATATACTTGAAATTGGATTTACAAATAACAGTTTCATCGCCATTTTTTGGAGCAATGGACACCTCTAATTTTATATCAAAATTTTTCAACCCATCATATGCTAAGTAAGGTAATACGTTGGGTTCTTGCGTTGGACCTCCCACTCTAAAAGGTTCTAAGGCTTCCAATGTTACTACCCATGGTGAAATGGAAGAGGCAAAGTTTTTTGCCAAAAAGGGTCCCAGTGGTACATACTCCCACTTTTGAATATCTCTGGCTGACCAATCATTAAAAAGTACTTTCCCAAAAATATAATCTTCGGCATTTTCAGTTGTAACGGATTCGCCAAGTTCAGTTTTTTTACCAATAATATAACCCATTTCCAGTTCGAAATCAACTCTTGATGAAGGTTCAAACACGGGTTGGGATGTGTTAGGTTTCAACACTTGACCTTTAGGTCTATGAATGTTCTTTCCGCTTACAATAATGGATGACGAGCGCCCATGATAACCAACAGGAATATGTTTCCAGTTCGGTAATAAAGCATTTTCAGGGTCTCTAAACATTTTGCCTACATTGGTTGCATGTTCTATACTTGAATAAAAATCAGTATAATCGCCGATCAAAACAGGTAGGTGCATTTCAACTTCACTTTGATGAATAAAAGCCTCTTTCTTAGTCTTTAAAACCGAATTTTCGTTGCATAATTCTTGCTGAATGATTGTTCTAACTTTAGTAGTAATTTCTTTGCCTAGTGAAATAAAATCATTCAAATAATCAGCTTCTAAAGCTGATTTAGGGAAATCAA
Organism: Flavobacteriaceae bacterium; assembly: GCA_020435885.1. Taxonomy (GTDB): domain Bacteria; phylum Bacteroidota; class Bacteroidia; order Flavobacteriales; family Flavobacteriaceae; genus Aureibaculum. The sequence goes on along the minus strand of JAGQYU010000172.1, from coordinate 5,951 downwards.
TACTTTTAAAAATGCCTAAATCATAAGCTTTACTTATATCCAGCACATAATCGCCAATTGCCACGCCAACTTTTTTTGATTGACTTGGAGTTGAAAAAATACCGAAAGGAATATTATATATCGAAAAATCTGAATTTTCAGGAATATGAAACCACGTTTTCATTTATTTTCATTTAGTAAGAAGGCGTATGCCATCTTCAATTAGTTTATTGTATTTTTTATTTTCTTTTAGTTGATTGAGTTTGTTTTGAACTTTTTCGGAAAGATCATTTTTTGATTTATGAACCAGTTCAAAAATTTCCAAAAACAACAACCATTCATTTTTATAATCCTTAGAAGCTGTGTTAAATAGCCCTTCAATTTTAGAAATGTTTAACTTATTTGATTCTCTAATATCTCTAATTTGTTGATATAATGAATGAAGTTTTAACTCATTTTGGGAATATGAAATTTTATGTGTTTTTTCTTTAGGGACTTCATGAAAATCATCAAAAGATTCAGTTGATGCAGGCCCAGAAAATGCTGAAATAACTTCTTTTCCTACAGCCATATCATAAGTACCCCATTCAGGTTTAAATAAAACTTGATCTTGATAGGTAACTACTGTACAGTTCTTGAAAGAAATCAATAAAATTTTTCCTTGTAAATCTCTTTTGCCCGTAATGATTTCACCGCTAACTTTTACACCTCCTTCAAAGATTAATTCGGTCTTTAGTCCTTCGTAAATTCCGTAAATTTCTAAATCTTTTGGAGACATATCTTCGATGGCTAAATTGATACCTTCCAACTTGCCGATGGGGCTTCCGAAACCTTCCGAATGGTAATGTACACCATGGCCAATCAACTCTTTTTCTCTTGAAGCCAATGCAGTTTTACCAACAGTTTGAACGTAAATTGGTTTGTTTTGATGTTCAATAACATTAGTGAAGATTCCTGAGATTTGAAGTCCGGTACTCAATTCAATAGTTCCTAAATTTTTAGAACTAATGAGTTTTTTAACACCTTCTAAACCGCCTTTTCTCAAAGCCATTGTGTTGGCAAATTTTTCTAGCACATAGCTTAAGTGTGCAAAATTTGGAGTTACAAATAGTTGTGGTTGAGGTTGTGTAATATCAAAATTTACTTTAGCAGCTTCAATTGAGTAAGGGAGTTTTTTAACTGTATCTTCTAAGCATGATTTACTTTCGCCAATAGAAGAAAGCAATCCTGCTCCGTAGATTTTAGGGTTATCAAGTTCACCAATTAAACCGTATTCTACTGTCCACCAATGTAAGTTTCTGATTTGAGCCATTTCAGAAAGTTCTCCCACTTCATTTTGAAGTTCATTAACTTTTTCAGTAGCTTTTACAATATCTTCCTCGGGTGTATTCGGATCTTCTTTTATGATGGATAAATGCCGAACAGCTTCGTACATTTCATAATCTTTTTCAGAAGAAATGGCTTTACTGCCAATTTCACCAAAACGTCGTAAATATTCGGCATATTCAGGATTGGCAATAATAGGCGCATGTCCAGCCGCTTCGTGGATGATATCCGGAGCCGGAGTATATTCAATATGTTCCAACGTTCTGATATCGGAAGCAATTACCAATACATTGTAGGCTTGAAATTCCATAAAGGCATTTGGTGGAATAAAACCGTCAACGGCAACCGCCGCCCAACCGATTTCTTTTAAGATACGGTTCATTCCCTCCATTTTAGGGATGGAGTCTATAGAAATTCCCGTTTTATCAAGTCCGTCCAGATAATAGCTGTGCGCCACATTTTGTAAATAATCTACATTCAACCGCATCACATAACGCCAAACTGCTTGATTTTGAGCTGTATATTCATCATACGGCTGTTTAACTACAAATTTTAATAAGTGTTTTGGTAACCTTTTGGTTACTTCATTTAGTTCTATTTGATATGTCGATTTCAATGATGCTTACATTTATAAAGTGCCTCTGTTTTCCTGTTCACGTTCTATAGCTTCAAAAAGTGCTTTAAAGTTACCTTTTCCAAATGATTTTGCCCCTTTACGTTGTATGATTTCAAAAAACATGGTAGGCCTGTCAACCACCGGTTTTGTAAATAATTGAAGAAGATACCCTTCATCATCACGATCAATTAAGATACCGTGCTTTTTTAATAATTCTACATCTTCATCAATATTGCCAACACGTTCCAATAGGTCATCATAATAATTTTCAGGAACATATAAAAACTCTACACCTCTATTGCGCATTTCAGAAACTGTGTGTACAATATCATTTGTTGCAACTGCTATGTGCTGAACACCAGGACCATTATAAAAATCGATATACTCTTCTATTTGTGATTTCTTTTTACCTTCGGCGGGCTCATTGATAGGGAATTTAATTCTTCCGTTACCATTAGACATAACTTTACTCATCAAAGCCGTATAATCAGTTGAAATGTCTTTATCATCAAACGAAACTATTTGAGCAAAGCCCATTACGTTGGCGTAGAATTCACACCATTTGTTCATTTCATCCCAGCCGACATTTCCTACCATATGATCGATATATTTCAATCCCACTGGTTTTGGATTATAGTGTGACTCCCACTTTTTGTAATTTGGTAGAAATACACCTGTGTAATTTTTTCTTTCTACAAAAATATGGACAGTTTCTCCATAGGTATGAATACCGGAACGTACCACATAACTATTTTCACCATCCTCTTCTTTGGTTGGTTCCATAAATGATTTAGCACCTCTCTTAGTTGTTTCTTCCCATGCTTTTGTAGCATCTTCTACCCATAGGGCTACAACTTTTACACCATCGCCATGCTTACTCAAATGCTCATTGATTTTTCCACCTTCTTGCAAAGGAGTTGTCAATACCAATCGTATCTTATCTTGCTTCAGCACATAAGATACTTTATCTTTCATGCCGGTTTCTAGCCCGGCATAAGCTTCAGATTGGAACCCAAATGCAGTTTTATAAAAATGTGCACTTTGTTTGGCATTACCAACGTATAACTCTACATAATCAGTTCCCAATAATGGTAAAAAGTCCTCGGCTTCATCAAACAATTTGTTCAAAGAATATTCGGTATTTTGTAAATCTTTTAAGTTTTTTATTTCTGCTGCCATAGTTATTTTAGTTAGTTTTCCATGATTTATAATAGTCTTCTATCTGAAGTTTCATTGCTTCTTCCGTAATTGAAAGTGGCCTAAAAGGGTCTATCATTACTGCCAGTTCTTCTGTAGATTTTTTTCCGATGCTTTTTTCTATAGTTCCAGGGTGAGGGCCATGTGGAATGCCACCGGGGTGTAGTGTAATTTGCCCTTTTTCAACGTTATTTCTACTCATAAAATCACCATCAACATAATAGAGGAGTTCATCAGAATCTATATTGGAATGATGATAAGGTGCAGGAATTGACTTTGGATGATAGTCATACATACGCGGCACAAAACTACATACCACAAACCCTGCTGATTCCCAAGTTTGATGAATTGGAGGAGGCATGTGGATTCTTCCGGTTATAGGCTCAAAATCGTGAATTGAAAATGCAAAAGGATAGTGATAACCATCCCACCCAACTACGTCAAAAGGATGGTTCGCGTATTCATACTCCCAAAGAACGCCTTGTTTTTTTATCTTAATTAAAAAATTGCCTTTTTCGTCAAAAGTTTCCAAATTTTCAGGTAATCTGAAATCTCTTTCGCAAAAAGGTGAATGTTCTAATAATTGTCCAAAATTGTTTCTGTAACGCTTGGGTGTTACAATGGGTTCGAATGACTCTACATATAACAATCTGTTATCTTCTGTATCAAATACTATTTGATAAATGATTCCTTTTGGGATGATGATATAATCACCATATTTAAAAGGAATAGAACCGTAACAAGTTTTTAAAGTTCCGCTCCCTTTATGAATGAACAACATTTCATCAGCATCAGCATTTTTATAGAAATAATCTTCTGAGAAAGCTTTTGGAGCGGCTAACCCTATATGCAAATCGTTATTTACAAATAGTGTTTTTCTACTATCTAAAAAATCATTTTCAGGTTTTATGGAAAAACCTTTAAAGCTCAAAGCTTTCATATTTTTTTCAACGGCAATTTTAGGAGAAACAGAACTTATTTTCCTAAGTTCATTAACTACCGTAGGCGGATTGATATGATACAACAAAGAAGAAATTCCTGAAAAACCTGCGGTTCCAAACAATTCTTCCTGATACAAGCCACCCTTTGGGTTTTCAAAAACCGTATGTCTTTTATGAGGAATAGTTCCTAATCTGTGATAAATACCCATAAATTGATTCCTTTAGTTTAGTTTTTTAAGTTTAAGATTAATTAGTAATGGTAGCTACTAATTTTTTTAAAGCCACAATCAAGGCTTCATTGGCTTCTCGATTTCCGATGGAGATACGTACCATTCCTTGAGCACCAAAATTGTCGACCGGTCTTACCGCAATCCCTTCGTTGGCTAAAAATTCAACAAATTCGGTCGATGGAATAGGAGGGTTGATCAAAAAGAAATTTGCTTGCGTAGGGTAGAACTGAATGCCTAACAAAGTATATTGTTCTTCCAAAAATTTCCTTTCTGTTTGAATAGTTTGAATTGTTTTATTGATGAATTCATCATCCTTTAATGACGCTATGGTTCCTTCAAGAGATAATTTCGTAATTAAAAACGGTTTACAGATTTGGCGTAAATAGGCAGCTACAGTTTCATTTGTATATGCGTAACCTATTCGCAATGAGGCTAATCCGTACGTTTTTGAAAAGCTGTTAATTGCTATAATATTATTGTATTCAGCAATATAAGGCAAAGCAGTGGTATAATCTTCTGCCTCAGCAAAGTGCCAGTAGACCTCATCAAATACAACTAAAATGTGTGGAGGCAACTGTTTTAAAAGTGATTCAAATTCCCTTTTTTTGATATATGAACCCGTTGGATTATTTGGGCTGGTTAAAAATATGATTCGGGTTTTTTCAGTAACAGCATTTATAATGCCTTCAACCTGTAAGCTGTAATCAGTTTCGCTTAACGGAACATTAATTACTTCAGCCCCAGACCATTTAGAAAACATTTTATAAGGTACAAAACAAGGCGTGGAAACAATTACTTCTTCACCTTCTTTTACAAAAGCTCTAATAATTAAATCGATCAATTCGGAACCTCCGGCGGCACAAACAAATTGCTCTTTATTTAGCTGATGATCATAATAAACTTCTAAAGCTTCTCTTAGTCTGATATCAGTTGTATCTGGATAAAAATATAGATCTTTGGTTGCATTTTTTATGGCTTCAATAGCCAAAGGCGATGTTCCGATAGGGTTTTCGTTAGAAGAAAGCTTATAAACTTTTTGTCCTTCGAATTTAGAGATGACACCCTTACCACCTTTATAACTATTTTTTACAGTTAAATAAGGTTTAAAGAGTGAAGTAATATTCTTAGTTATAGTTTTCATGATTAAAATTTAAGATCAAAGCACTTTTTTGCTTTATAAACAAATTTAAGAAATCAAGGTGTTGCATGTTCGTTACCTATTAAAAAGTTTTATTTTTTAGAGAATTTATCTATTTAATAATATTTTTACAGTGATTTTGTCTTACAAAATGAATATAATAATATCCTGATTAAAATATTTTTCTATAATGAAACACAAACTAGATAAAATTGATATAAAAATTTTAGAGACCTTACAAAATGATTGCCGAATAACCACAAAGAAGTTAGCAGAACAACTTAACCTATCACCAACACCGGTTTTTGAAAGAATACGCAAGTTGGAAAAAGAAGGGTACATCAATAAATATGTGGCTTTGCTTGATGAACGGAAAATAGGGTTAAAACAAACCATTTTTATAGGTGTAAAATTAAAAGGCCATACCAGAAAATATCTGCAAAGTTTTTTAACCCAAGTAAATAGTTTTCCGGAAGTTATGGAATGTTACCAGGTTTCAGGAAATTTTGATTTTCTTTTAAAAA
>JAGQYU010000171.1:4391-4630 GCA_020435885.1 Flavobacteriaceae bacterium | reverse complement strand
ATACCTCCGGTGTACATATCACGGTGTTTCATCAACTCATTGTAAAGATTTACATACGAGCGTTCTATATCTTCACCTACATAGAATTGAACAATGATCATAGCTTGTCCGTTCAATGCCATGGAGTGAATATGTTCAACACCTTTTATATCTGAAATGATTTTCTCTAACGGTTTTACAACCCTGTTCTCAACTTCTTGTGGAGTGGCTCCGGGATAGCCCACCATAACATCTGCCAT
>JAGQYU010000171.1:3855-4302 GCA_020435885.1 Flavobacteriaceae bacterium | reverse complement strand
ATGGTTAGTTTAGAGTTGATGAAGAAATTGGCTATTTTACCTGATAATCCTTCGTTCATTTTTTCTAAATTTTAAAGATTATTGAATAGCTACTTTTGCTCTGTTAAATAGCTTACCGTCAGCAGAAATGATATATTTTTCATCAGCATTCAATCCGGAAAGTACTTCTACTTTATCACCATATGTTCTTCCAAGTCGTATCCATCGAAGTATAGCGGTATTCTGATCACTTACAGTATAAATACCTCTTAAACCGCCTTGTTCAAAAATGGCCGATTGTGGTATAAGCACCATAGATGTAGCTGCTTTTTTCTCAACTGGGAACATTACAGTTGCAAACATACCCGATAAAATGTCAGTGTCAGTTTTGTCTAACACGGCTTTTACCAAGTATTGTCCGCCTGTATTTTTAGCGGAAGTACTTACCTCAGTAACTTTACCTTTTAC
>JAGQYU010000171.1:0-3784 GCA_020435885.1 Flavobacteriaceae bacterium | reverse complement strand
CTTTCTGCAACAGTAGCAGTTACCTCAAACTGTTTTGGTGATTCAACTGCTATTAATGGCATACCAGGGTTAGCCATATCGCCAACTTCTATAAATTTATTAGTAACTACACCGCTAAAAGGCGCACGAATGTTTACATACGAAAATTGAGCATCAACTTCATTCTTCATTTGGTTTGCACCTTCTAATCTGGCTTTAGCCATTTCAAAATGAGCAGTCATATCATCCATTTCTTTTTGTGAGGCACTGTTTTCTGCAAAAAGATTTTTAAATCTGTTATAATCTTTTTCAGCATTGTTGTATGCGGCTGTTGCCTCAGTAATACCAGCATTTACCTGTGCTAATTTAGCTTGTAGATCCGCATTGCTGATAGACATTAACAATTGCCCTTGATTTACTTTATCACCAACTTTTACATAGATTTTGTTTACAAAACCCATCATTCTGGTACTTAAATTAGCACTGTTAAGTGCTTTTATTTGGCCACTTGCCGTGATAAAAGGTGTAGCAGCATCACTTTCTACGGAGCTTATCTTTACGTTTACAGGCTCCATATCTGCAACAGCAGTAGTTTTATGATCTCCTCCACAATTGGTAAATATGAGTGGTAAGGAAACTAACGATATTATATATACTATTTTTTTCATTTTGATTTCTTGATTTATTTGGTTAAAAATTGAACATATGCTTTTGCATAATTGTATTCGAAAACTGTTTGATAATATTCTAACTGCTTTTGAGCGTATTGTGTTTCTACCATCAGTAGATCTGTAGTTTTTTCAAGCCCTTGCTTAAAGCGGTTTGTTCTAATACGCAATGATTCTTCCGATTGGTCTAATGCCAGTTTGGTAAGATTCAGTTTATTCTCGGCATCTTGTAACATTCTTTTTGCTTGATTAAGCTCAAGATTACTTTTAGATACATATTGATCATATTCCAATTTAGATTTTTCAAAATCAGCTTTACTTTTTTGAGCTTTACCAAACTTTTTGGTTCCTTCTAAAATATTCCAACTTAACTGAGCGCCGATTAAATATCCTTTAGCATCAGTTTTAAATATTTCATTGTCATATAATTCGTAGCTACCAAAAGCATTCAACCTAGGTAAAAAAGCCATTTTATCAGCTTTGTGCATAGCTCCGTACGCATCTGAAGCTAGTTGCATAGCTTTAATATCAGCACGGTTATCTATGGAAAGAATTTCATTATTAACTTCTAAAGTTGTAAGAGTTAGACTGTCGGAAGGTTTTAGTACTACGTCTTCCTTTTCATTCATTAAAAAAGAAAGGTAATTAGAAGCATTTTTAACATTGCTTTTAGCAGTTTGTAACTGATTTTGAACTTCAGTTACTCTCACTTCAACAGCTAACATATCAGCTCTTTGTAAGTAACCTTGTTTGAAACTGTTTTCAGCAAGTTGCTTATTAGCCAAAGCAGTTTCATTGGCTTTTTCCAACACACTTACAGCTTTGTGAGCCAATTGTAGTTGCATATAGGCTTTTTCAACTTCAAATAATAAATAATCTGAAGTACGTTGTGTTTGTAGTTCCATTGCTTGCATTTTAGTTTTAGCAGCTTTTCGCTGATAAAAACCATCCATATTTATAATGGGTTGCTGCACTTCAATTTTTGTAGCAAAATTTTTGATTTCATCAGGATCATTTAACAGATTCGGATCAAAATCACTTGGAGTTAATATTTCCTGATTCAGTTTTGAGCCAAAGGCCATTAACGGATTTGTAGTAGCAATTCCCGTATGCGATACATTAATGGTTGGCAAAAGTACTGCATTGGTTTGTCTGTAATCTGCCCTGGCACTGTTATGCTCTTCTTTTGAAATTTTGATAGATAAGTTCTCAGAACTTACCTTATCAATAACCTCTTTCTTTGAAATAAACTTTATTTCTTGTGCATAAAGCCAACTCAAAGGAGTTGTTAATAGCATTAGTACAATTAAAATCTTTTTATTCATTGGTCTAATAATTTTGATATGCAAAAATAGATTTGTAAGAGAGGGTGTTTCGTAACATATATTACTTGCAGATGTAACATAGGTTACCATGAAGAAGCTTAAAAAGCTATAATGTCGACTATAAAATAATAAATAAAAGTGATAAAAAGATGACTTTTATCATGTTTTACCCGTGTTGACTAAAATATTTTTGAGCCATTATATTATAAACTCAAAATAAAAATTTATGAAGAAATTATTAACTAGTTTATTGGTAATCATAATGTTAACTATTGCAGCTAATGCTCAGCAAGCTAGTAGTTCAGATGATTCTGGAAGTTTTAACAAGTGGCAGGCTCGTTTTAGAGTTATTAGTGTTATCCCAAGCCCCGGAGATAATTTAGACGGCGCTGAAGTAAATATTTCTACATCAGTTGTGCCAGAATTAGATTTTACTTACTTTTTATCTGAAAACTGGGCACTTGAATTAATTTTAGGTACTACAAAGCATGATGTTGATGTAGATGATGAACTTGACCTTGGCCATGTATGGCTATTGCCACCTACTTTAAACCTTCAATATCATTTTACTGGAGGTGATGCTAAACCTTATTTGGGAGCTGGTATCAATTATACTATATTCTACGGTATAGATGAAGGTGATGTTGTAGATATGGATTATGACAATGCAGTTGGGTTTTCTATGCAGGCAGGTTTAGATTATAATTTGAATGATAAATGGTTTTTAAACCTAGACATTAAAAAATTACTTCTAAAAACTGATGTAACAGTAGATGCCGGAGAAGCAATCATTCCTGTGGAAGTTGATATCAACCCACTAATTATTGGTGTTGGTGTTGGTATGAAATTTTAATAAAAACTAACTAACTCAATTTAAAAGCCCATGAAACATCTCATGGGCTTTTTTTAATCAAATTTATTTGATCATCAATTATTTTACCTCAATCAATCTGGCAGGTTTTGGTTTAGCCTCTTCTTTTTTTGGAATAGCTATAACCAATTCGCCATTTTTATAAGTAGCAGCAATTTTATCACTATCTACTACATTTTTTGGCAGTGTAAAACTTCTTTTAAATGACTGATAACTATACTCTCTACGTGTATATTTATCATTTGTTTCTTCATTTTCAATCTTTTTTTCAGATGAAATGGTCAAAATATTATTATCCAAATCAATTTGGAAATCTTCTTTTTCCATTCCGGGTACAGCAACTTCTACTGTAAATTGATCGTCATTTTCTCTAATATTTACAGCGGGTAGTGTAGTGTTGGTTTCTGAAAAATTAGTAGTTGACCAATCTCTGAAAAAATCATCTAACAATGTTGGAAATACTGGAATTCCTGTGCTTTTTACTAACATAATATTTCAAATTTAAGTTAAACTTCATTTTTTAATTTCACTTAACTATTAGCAAAAGAAATACCAAGCCATTTTTCATGTCATATTTGCAGAAATTTCACTAAGACAATGACACTTTGTCTTTTGATTGTCAGTTGATTAAGACTTATATAAATAAAAGAGCCTCTTTGAAAAAAGAGGCTTTTTAAACAGAATTTAATTTGTTAACTTCTATAAGCAGTTAGCATCCAAATCAGTTTTTCTTGTTCGGATATAAAATCACTCATAAGAGAGGCAGTTCCTTCATCTGCATTTTCAGATGCTTTTTCTAAAATTAAACGTTCCTTAGCCAACAATATATTTAAGTCTTTTATGATAATATCAACCATTAAATTACCCTCTTCTAAGCCTTCAACAGCTTCAATTTCGGTAGTTGCTAAATATTTTTGATAACTGTCAAAAGGTTTTTTACC
>JAGQYU010000170.1 GCA_020435885.1 Flavobacteriaceae bacterium | reverse complement strand
CTAATCTTGCAATATATTTCTTGAAATGACTATTTTTTGAATTTCAGAAGTACCTTCGTATATCTGGGTTATTTTGGCGTCTCGCATCAACCTTTCTACATGATAATCCTTAACAAAACCATAGCCTCCGTGAATTTGTACAGCTTCTACAGTAGTTTTCATGGCTACTTCAGAGGCATACAATTTAGCCATAGCACCAGAAGTATCATAATTGTTGTGTTGATCTTTATCCCAAGCAGCTTTTAAACATAAAAAGCGTGCTGCTTCAATTTCAGTAGCCATATCTGCTAATTTAAAAGCTATGGCTTGATGTTTACTGATTTCTTTACCAAAGGCTTTGCGCTCTTTTGAATATTGTAAAGCTAATTCATAAGCCCCAGATGCAATGCCTAATGCTTGTGAAGCAATACCTATTCTACCTCCGGCCAACGTTTTCATAGCAAATTTGAACCCGAAACCATCTTCACCAATTCTATTTTCTTTTGGGACTTTAACATCCGTAAATAGAAGTGAATGCGTATCGGACCCTCTAATACCCATTTTATTTTCTTTAGGACCAACTTCAAAGCCTTTCATACCTTTTTCAACTATAAAAGCGTTGATACCTTTATGACCAAGATCAGCATGGGTTTGAGCTATAACTATGTAGATACTGGCATTTCCACCATTGGTAATCCAGTTTTTTGTACCGTTTAGCAAGTAATGATCTCCTTTGTCTATGGCAGTTGTGCGTTGAGAGGTGGCATCACTTCCGGCTTCCGGCTCACTTAAGCAAAAAGCACCAATAACTTCTCCGGTGGCTAGTTTCGTAAGATATTTTTGTTTTTGTTCTTCTGTTCCGTAAGTTTCCAATCCCCAGCAAACCAGTGAATTGTTAACTGACATAACTACAGAGGCCGAAGCATCTATTTTAGAGATTTCTTCCATAGCCAATACATAGGATATGGCATCCATACCGCCACCGCCATATTTAGGATCGACCATCATGCCTAAAAAGCCCAATTCCCCCATCTTTTTTATTTGCTCATGAGGAAATTGTTGTTTATCATCTCTTTCAATAACACCGGGCAAAAGTTCGCTCTGAGCAAAATCTCTTGCGGCATCTCTAATCATTATATGTTCTTCTGTTAGATTAAAATCCATAATTTGATAAAAATGTATTTATTTTGTGATATCTGTATCCAAATATACAGATTTTATAATGATATAAACTTCTTTTTGAGAAATTATGAATAAGTCGGTTTGGTATTCTATAGGGTTGATGAGTGGCACTTCATTAGACGGATTGGATATTTGTTATGTAAAATTTTCTAAAGATGATAATTACAGTTTTGAAATCATCAAAGCAGATACTATTCAATACTCCGAAATGTGGAATGTTAAATTGAAAAATGCTTTTACATCAGATGCCGATGTTTTATTTGAAACGGATATTGAATACGGAACCTTTTTAGGTGAAAAAGTAAATGAGTTTATTAAAAGACACTCAATTAGACAAGTGGATTTTGTGGCATCTCATGGGCACACTATTTTTCACAAACCTGAAGAAGGAATTACGTTACAAATTGGAAGTGGAGAACAAATCGCTAAAAAAACCGATATAACTACGGTTTGTGATTTTAGAACACAAGATGTGAAATTAGGCGGACAAGGAGCGCCTTTAGTGCCTATAGGCGATGAACTTTTATTCCATAATTATGATTTTTGTTTAAACCTCGGTGGTTTTGCTAATGTTTCATATGCTAAAGACGGAAAACGCATTGCTTTTGACATTTGTCCGGTAAATATTGTATTAAATTATTATACTAGAAAAATTGGTTTACCGTATGATGATAAAGGCTCATTAGCAGTTTCAGGAACAATTAATGAAGGTTTGTTAAAGGCTTTAAATGAACTGAATTTTTACAAGCAAAACCCTCCAAAATCATTAGGATTGGAATGGGTGGAAGCATTTATTTTTCCACTGATAGATTCTTACGGCTTAGAAACAAAAGATATTTTAAGAACTTATGTTGAACACGTTGCTTATCAAATAGCAAAAGTTATACAGCAGAATTCCACTGTACTTATTACCGGCGGAGGAGCATTCAACAGTTTTTTAATTGAACGATTGGAGTTCTATTTACAACAACAACTACCACAAGCCTCAAAATTATTGATTGATTTTAAAGAAGCCCTGATTTTTGCTTTTTTAGGATTATTAAGACTCACTGATCAAATCAACGTACTTAGTTCAGTAACAGGGGCAAAGAAAGATCATTCTTCAGGTGCTGTATATAATCCGTAGTAAGTTAACATTAATCTTGAGTATCAGTTAAATATAGGGTAATGTTATTTTATTGTAAATCAATGTAGAATTGCATTGTAATGGTTCGCATTAATTTATATATTTACAAGCCTAAAAACTACACTATGACTGCGCTACTAATACTCGTATTTATATTAGGATATTTAGCTATTACTTTAGAACACCCTTTAAAACTTGATAAAACCGTACCGGCTTTGTTAATGGCTGCTATCTTGTGGGCATTGTTGGCCATGGGATTTCACTATGGATGGTTCAATGTGGTTGATGGACACGAAAATGTGTTTAGTTTTTTAGAAGGCCATGATACCGAACACAACGAAGAAGGGTTTACCAATTTATTGCTTCACCATTTAGGAAAAACTGCAGAAATATTGGTCTTTTTAATTGGTGCCATGACCATTGTAGAGATTATTGACCTACATAGAGGTTTTGATGTTCTAAAAAGTTGGGTAAAAACAAATAGTAAGAAAAAACTATTATGGATACTATGTGGACTGGGTTTTATTTTATCAGCAATTATAGATAATTTAACTGCAACCATTGTATTAGTAACCTTATTGCGAAAGCTAATACCAGAAAGAAATGATAGATTGTGGTACGCCGGTATGATTGTTATTGCGGCTAATGCCGGAGGAGCATGGTCTCCTATTGGCGATGTAACAACTACCATGCTTTGGATAGCCAAGAAAGTATCAGCATTACATTTGGTAGAAAGGTTGATTTTACCGTCTATCGTTTGTATGGCAGTACCTACTTTTATTGCTTCTTTATTGCCGGTTTTCAGAGGTAACGTTGAAATGGATATGAATGAATATAACGAAGAAGACAAAACGTTACTTAGCAGTAAAACAATGCTTTATTTAGGTCTTGGAATGATTATTTCTGTACCAATATTTAAAACAATAACACATTTACCTCCTTATATAGGGATGATGCTTGCTTTAGGCGTAGTATGGTTAGTTTCAGAATATATTCACCCGGAAGAAGATTTTACCGAAGAACGCAAACATTTGTATTCTGCACATCAGGCATTATCAAGAATTGAAATGTCCAGTATTTTATTCTTCTTAGGAATTCTTATGGCTGTGGCGGCTTTAGAGTCTTTGGTTTATGGTTCTGTAATGATAGATGGACAAGAGGTGCAGGTAGGTACGCTCAGATATATGGCTGAGATGTTGAATAATTCGATTCCTAACCTTAGTGTTGTAGTTGCATTGTTAGGTGTACTTTCAGCAGTAATTGATAACGTTCCACTTGTGGCAGCTTCTATGGGTATGTATAATTTCCCTATGGATCATTCAGTTTGGCACTTGATTGCCTATGCTGCCGGTACTGGTGGTAGTATGCTTATCATAGGCTCTGCGGCGGGTGTTGCGGCAATGGGTATGGAAAAGATAGATTTCATTTGGTATTTAAAAAAGATAACATGGCTGGCAGCGCTGGGCTTCATTGTTGGTTTCTTTTTGCTGTTGTTTATGGAATCGTTATAAAAATTATCCCACTTAAGTGGGATTTTTTATAAATAAAACAATTTTAAACGTATATTTTCGTTACATAGTATTATCCCCAATTAAAGCTTTAAATTTATGTTGCTAACTATTCAGCAAGGAGCTGATACAGCTCTTGAAAATGTAGAAGGTATATCTGAAGAAAAAACCCTATCTATTTATGATCTTATTATGGATGGTGGCCTTGGCGGCCAGATCATCATTCTTATTCTTGTAATATTATTGGTAGTGGCGCTTTATATCTACTTTGAGCGTTTTTTAGCTATCAAAGCAGCTTCGCGTACAGATAAGAATTTTATGAATCAGATCAAAGATCATGTTTCTAATGGAAAGTTGGAAGCAGCAAAAATACTTTGTATTCAGGCAAAATCACCTGCTGCAAGATTGATTGAAAAAGGTATTTCCAGAATTGGTAAACCATTGGAAGATATCAATACGGCTATTGAAAATGCTGGTAAACTGGAAATCTATAAACTGGAAAGAAACGTTAGCGTATTGGCTACTATTGCCGGTGCAGCGCCAATGATAGGTTTCTTAGGAACCGTAATCGGTATGATTGTTGCTATACATGAAATAGCCAATTCAGGTGGGCAAATAGATATAAAAATGTTATCAGACGGTTTATATACAGCAATGACAACTACCGTTGCAGGTTTAATTGTAGGCATTATTGCCTATATTGCCTATAATCATTTAGTAGTAAGAACCAATAAGGTTGTGTACGAAATGGAAGCAAAATCAGTTGAGTTCTTAGATCTTTTAAACGAACCAGCATAGATGAACATTAGAGGAAGAAATAAAGTAAGTCCGGAATTCAATATGTCGTCTATGACGGATATTGTTTTTTTACTGTTGATTTTTTTTATGCTTACATCTACATTGGTAACTGTAAATGCACTGGATATTTTATTGCCGAAAGCATCAGGAAAGACAGAAAATAATAAATCCGTTGCCGTAAGTATTACTAAAGGACTTGATTTTTATGTAGATAGAGAAAAAATTTCTGAGAGAGAGCTAGAAAAAACATTAACTTCACTGCTTTCAAGTCAGGAAAATCCAACCATTGTGCTTAGGGCCGAAGAAGGCGTGCCTATAGAAAAGGCTGTGAGTGTAATGGATATTGCCAATAGAAATAAATTTAAAGTTATATTAGCGGTACGACCGAAATAAGTATGGCTTTTTTAGATACAGAATATAAAAGAAAATCAGCAATAATAACGACCATCATTATGGCGATATTATTGTTTTTGGTTTTTACACTAGGGCTCAGATATCTCGATCCACCCATAGAATATGGTGTTGCCGTTAATTTTGGAACATCAGATCTGGGTAGTGGAGATGTGCAACCTACTGAGCCTATAAAATCTTCTCCTGAACAAGTGGTTGAAGAGTCTGCCCCCGAGGAGGTAGAAGAGATTGTGGAAGAAACGCCTACAGAAACGGCTGCTGATCCTGCTCCTGCAGAAAAAGTTTTGACTAATGATAATGCAGAATCCATCAAAATGAAAAAGGAGGAGGAAGCAAAACGAAAAGCAGAGGAAGCTGAAAGGCAAAAAAAGTTAGAAGCTGAACGTGTTGCTAGGGAAAAAAGAGAAGCCGAAGAGAAAAAACGCCAAGGGGAAGCAGCAAAAAAGGCAAAACTAGATGCCATGATGGGAGGACTTAATAAATCGGATGGAACAGCTACGGGTGGGGAAGGCCCTGACGGACAAGCAGGAGATAAAGGCCAGTTAGACGGAAACCCATATGCTAACAGTTATTATGGTAGCGGAGGCGGCTCCGGTTCAGGTAGTGGCTATGGACTCAATGGTAGAAATCTGGTTACCAAAGGGCAAGGCTTTAAGCAAGATTGTAATGAATATGGTAGGGTAGTGGTTCAGATAGAAGTGGATAGAACAGGAAAAGTGATTAGAGCAACTCCGGGTGTTAAAGGCTCAACCAATACAGCGCCATGCTTGTTAGAGCCTGCCAAAAAAACTGCTTTAAGCTATAAATGGAATTTTGATAATAAAGCACCTTCAAAGCAGGTGGGCTTTATAGTTGTTAATTTCAATCAGTAATACTTCAATGAACTATAATGATACTGTTAATTGGATGTTCTCCAAACTTCCAATGTATCAACGTCAAGGAGCTTCGGCATTCAAAAAAGATCTTACTAATACCAATGCTATTTCAGAGCATCTGGGCAATCCGCATCATACATTTAAATCAATACACGTAGCGGGTACTAACGGAAAAGGCTCTACCAGCCATATGCTAGCTTCAATTTTACAGGAAGCAGGCTACAAAGTTGGTTTGTACACTTCGCCTCACTTAAAAGATTTTAGAGAGCGTATTAAAATCAATGGAGAGATGATCAGCAAAAATGCGGTTATCAACTTTGTTAAAAAGAATCAATCCTTTTTAGAAAAGCAACAACTCTCTTTTTTTGAAATGACCGTTGGGCTGGCTTTCGATTATTTTGCTAAACAAAAAGTAGATATAGCTGTTGTTGAGGTTGGCCTTGGCGGAAGGTTAGATTCTACCAATATTATAACTCCGGTGGTTTCGGTTATTACAAATATTGGGCTAGACCACACACAAATGTTGGGAGATACTTTAGAGAAGATCGCTTTTGAAAAAGCAGGAATTATCAAAGAAAACATCCCTGTTGTAATAGGTGAAAGGCAAGAAGAAACAGAGCATGTCTTTATTGAAATAGCTAAGAATAAAAGCGCTCCAATTTATTTTGCTGAAGATAAAGCTATTGACATATATGAATCTGATCTAAAAGGAAACTATCAGCAGAAAAATATAAAAACTGTAGTTGGTGCTAGTAATATCGTCAAAGAGAAAGGTTTTACTATTACTGAAAAGCATGTCAAAAATGGATTATTATGTGTAGTAAAGAATACTGGTTTGCAGGGCAGATGGCAGATTTTACAAGAAAAACCTAAAGTTATTTGTGATACAGCACATAATCGAGAAGGCCTGACTTATGTGATGCAGCAGTTGAGAGAGCAACACTTTAACAAACTACATATTGTTTTAGGAGTTGTTAATGATAAGGATTTACAAAGTGTATTGCCTCTTTTTCCAAAGGATGCTACTTACTATTTTTGTAAACCTGATGTCCCAAGAGGATTGGAAGTACAAATTTTGCAAGAAAAAGCAAAAGAAGTTGGTCTTTTAGGGAAACGATATGATTCTGTAAGAGAAGCTCATAATGAGGCTCTTAAAAGTGCAGCTACAGATGATCTTATTTTTGTAGGAGGAAGCACTTTTGTAGTTGCAGAAGTTGTTTGATTTTTTTTAGGAAAAACTTTTGCAAAACAAAAAACTAATTTATATTTGCATCCGCTTAAGGGCGCATAGCTCAGTTGGTTCAG
>JAGQYU010000169.1 GCA_020435885.1 Flavobacteriaceae bacterium | reverse complement strand
ACCGCTTTTCAAGAACATCCTTATCATTGGCCCGTAATTGGTTATGAAGATGATATGAAGAACTGGACTCAAGCTGATCTTGAACGTTATTTCAAAACATACTATGCACCTAATAATTGTGTAGTGGTTGTATCTGGAGCTTTAAAATATGAAGACGTTAATGCAATGGCAAAAAAATATCTGGAACCTATACCTTCTCAACCGGCTCCACCTAAAGTTCATATTACAGAGCCTCCTCAAACAGGCGAACGAAGAATCCTGATACAAAAAGATGTGACTACCCCTTATCTAGCCATAGGCTACAAAACACCTGATAATGAAAGTGAAGATTATTATGCACTCAGTATTTTAAGTTCAATATTAAGTAGAGGAAATTCATCAAGGTTATATAAAGCCCTAGTAAGTGACAAGCAACTTGCCACAATGATAGCGACTAGTTATGACGAAAGTTTTGACCCTTATTTATTTTACATTTATGGTATAACCAATAAAGATGTTGACCATTTTGTATTAGAAAATGCCATATATGAAGAAATTGAAAAGGTAAAAGAACATGGTATTACCGAAAATGAATTACAAAAGGTAAAAAATCAAAAATTGATGGAATTTTATAATCAAATAGAGACTATAGATGGTAAGTCAAACAACCTTGGAACCTACGAGCTATTCTTTGGTGATTATAAAAAAATGTTTAATGCTCCTGAAAATTACAATAAAGTAACAGTAGCCGATGTACAAGAAGTAGCAAAAAAATACTTTGCTAAAAACAGTAGAACCGTAGGCATTTTAAAAACTAACCCTGAAGAATAAACCATGCAAACAATAAAACTATATTTTTCAATATTTATCTTATTCATTATAAGTACAGCAAGTGTATTTGGTCAATATACCTTACCTGAATACTCATCATTTACCCTTGATAATGGTCTTAAAGTATATCTGATGGAGAGACATGCTGTCCCTGTAATTAGTGTTTCAGTAATAATTCCGGCAGGGGCTATAGATGATGAACCGGCAAAGGCAGGATTGGCAGACCTTACGGCAACTGCATTAAAACATGGTACAAAAAATTATACAAAGTCAAAATTAGACGAAACTGTTGATTTTTTAGGGTCTTATATAAATACAGGGGCTTCAAAAGAATATTCTTATGTAGAGTCAAAGTTTGCAGCTAAAGATCAGGATGAAATTTTAAACATCCTTAAAGAAGTACTTATTGATCCGGTTTTTGATGCTGAAGAATTTGAAAAAGAAAAAAACCGATTGTTAGTAAACCTAGATCAACAAAAAGAAAGTCCACGTAGTGTTATTGGCGCTTATTTTAATAAATTGATTTATAGCGATCATGTTTATGGAAATATAACCAACGGTACTAAAAATACAGTTTCTTCGCTTACAGTAAATGATGTAAAAGAATTTCACAAGAACAACTATCTACCTAATAATGCTGCCATAAGTATTGTAGGAGATTTCCCTTCTAAAGAAATGAAGAAAAAAATTTCTAAATTGTTTAAAGAGTGGAAAAAAGGCTCAACCAAAACAACAAATAAAGCTTCCGAGCAATTTGAAATTCCAAATAATAGTAGAATATTGTTGGTAAATAAAGACGATGCTAAGGAAACTACGTTTATTATCGGTCAAAAAGGTATTAGCAGAAATAATCCTGATTATATTGCAATAGATGTTATTAACACACTTTTTGGCGGAAGGTTTACCTCCATGTTAAATGACGAGCTTAGAGTAAATTCAGGTTTAACGTATGGAGCTGGCAGTCGTTTTAGTACATTAAAAAATTCCGGAACATTTTACATCAGCACATTTACTGCTAAAGAAACCACTGAAGCAGCTATCGACAAAGCTATTGAAGTATTAAACACTTTACATGAAAAAGGAATTGATGAAAAGAATCTTACATCCGGAAAGAATTACGTAAAAGGTCAATTCCCTCCAGATTATGAAACTACTTCACAACTTGCAAGCCTATTAACTCAAATGTTTTGGTATAATTTTGACGAATCATTCATTAATAATTTTGAGAAAAATGTTGATAATTTAGATGTTAAAAAAGCCAATGAAATTATTGCCAAATATTTTCCAAAAGACAATTTACAGTTCGTTTTAGTAGGAAAAGCTGATGAAATTAAAAGTATTGCTGAAAAATATGGTATTGTAAAACAAGTAGAGATAAAAGAAGATATTCAAAGTCCATTTTAAAATTGAATTATCAAAAAATGAAATTTCTTTAAATTAATCTTAAAATAATTTCTTTTTGTTAATTAAAACCTGTGTTTTTTTAATAAAAAATAACCTTGAAACTTTCCTAAATTTAGTAGGTTTACAGCGTTTTTACAACCTGCTATTTTATGATTACAAATACTGAGTTAGAATATAAAGGGAATCAGTTCCCTAATAATATAGTTTCCTATAAAAAAGACTTGGATACCTTCGTTTTCAATACAGAGAACGGGGTAGCGCTCCAAATAACTATTGTTAGAGATAGTGTTATCAGATTTAGATACGCTACCAATTCTATTTTTGAGAATGATTTTTCATACGCTATTACCAAATATGCCAGCAGAGGTTACAATCATTTGGAAATTACTGAAAGCGATGCGGACTATATTATAACCACACAAAAACTGATTTGTCATATAAGTAAGACTGATCTGAAAATTAAGATATACGATGCTTCTGACAATGCTTTGTTGACTGAGGATGAACTTGGTTTCCACTGGGAAGAAAGCTACGAGTTTGGAGGAAATATCGTAAAGATGAGTAAAGCATCTCATACCGGAGAAAGTTACTATGGTTTAGGAGATAAACCTTCCCACTTAAATCTTAAGGGGAAACGCTTTGAGAACTGGGTAACAGACTCTTACGCATATGGAAAAGACACCGACCCTATTTACAAAGCCATTCCTTTTTTCACTGGCTTATACAATTCCAAAGCTTACGGCATTTTCTTTGACAATACATTCAGGTCTTACTTTGATTTTGCTTACGAACGAAAAAATGTGGCCAGTTTTTGGGCCCAAGGTGGTGAAATGAACTATTATTTCATCTACGGTCCTAAAATGGAAGACGTGGTAGTTAATTACACCGACCTTACCGGAAAACCACACCAACTCCCTCCTTTATGGGCTCTGGGCTATCATCAATGTAAATGGAGTTATTATCCGGAAAGTAAAGTAAAAGAAATAGCCTCTAAATTTAGAGAGCTACAAATTCCTTGTGATGCGCTTTATCTAGACATTGATTATATGGACGGGTTCCGTTGTTTTACATGGAACAAAGAATATTTTCCTGACCCCAAAAGAATGGTAAAAGAATTGGCAAATGATGGTTTTAAAACTGTGGTGATTATTGATCCGGGTATTAAAATTGACATGGATTATGCCGTTTTTAAAGAAGGTTTAGAAAACGATTATTTCTGTAAAAGAGCTGATGGCCCTCCTATGAAAGGTAAAGTGTGGCCTGGAGAATGTTATTTTCCTGATTTTACCAATCCGGATGTACGTGAATGGTGGTCAAACCTTTTTAAAGAATTGATTGAAGATATAGGCGTAAAAGGTGTTTGGAACGATATGAATGAGCCTGCTGTAATGGAAGTTCCCAATAAAACCTTTCCTGATGATGTACGTCATGATTATGACGGTCATCACAGCAGCCATAGAAAAGCCCATAACGTCTACGGGATGCAAATGGCCAGAGCTACTTATCAAGGGCTAAAGAAATTCTCGTACCCTAAAAGACCTTTTGCCATTACAAGAGCGGCCTACTCTGGTACGCAACGCTACACTTCTACGTGGACAGGAGATAATCTGGCTTCGTGGGAACATTTGTGGATTGCCAACGTACAGGCACAACGCATGGCTATGTCGGGTTTTTCTTTTGTTGGTAGTGATATAGGAGGCTTTGCAGAACAGCCTCATGGAGAACTATATGCCCGTTGGATTCAGTTAGGTGTGTTTCATCCTTTTTGCAGAACACACTCATCAGGAGATCATGGAGAACAAGAGCCTTGGACATTTGGTGACGAAATAACCAATATTGTAAAAAAATTCATCGAACTCAGATATCAATTATTACCCTATTTGTACACGGCTTTCTGGCAATATGCAAATGAAGGTATTCCTTTGTTAAAATCCTTAGTATTGTACGATCAAGAGGATATACAAACACATTACAGAAATGACGAATTTGTGTTTGGTGATAAAATCTTAGTATGCCCAATTATAGAACCAAATGCCAAAGGACGAAGAATGTATTTTCCTATAGGCGATTGGTATAACTACTGGACAAATCAACTGGTTAGCGGAGGTAAAGAAATGTGGGTAGATGCAGATATAGATTCTATGCCTTTGTTTGTAAAATCCGGTGCCATCATCCCTAAATTTCCTATTCAGCAATTTGTTGGAGAAAAAGTAATTGATGAAGTAACGTTGGAAATTTACTTTAAAGAAGGTAAAGAAACCTCTTTTCTTTATGATGATGCTTATGATGGTTTTGATTACATTAAAGGACGTTATAGCTTGCGTTCTTTTAAAATGGTAGGCAAACAAAAAGAGCTGATCATTCAACAATATAAATCAGGAAAATATATTACAGAATATTCTCACTTTAAGTTGAATTTTCATGGATTGCCTTTTGAAATAACCTCTATTCAGGTAGATAATGAGTCTATTTCTGTAGATAAAGTGAAGGTTAACGGAGAAAAATCGCTTGTAATAACCAAAGACTTTACAGAATTACATATTTCGGGTGAATAAACACCCGAAATATGTTTCTGATTGATTAATGATGTTATTCGATAATCTTTTCTTTTCTGAGAAAAGTGTCTAAACTATCTGCAACATCAAAGCAATTACTAACTTTAGAGACCTCATCGCAGTATCTTGAATCTAACTTATGTGCTTTACATTCAAACTCTGAGAGATCTACTTTTTCAAAGTCTTTATTGATCTTTTTACATTGTTTGTAAAGTCCATCAATAGTTTTATAATCGCTTGGATCTACTCCATGCTGCATTAGAAATCCTTTTAAATAGTTTTCTATAGCATACTGAGAATTCTTACAAACCGTATAGGCTACTATATCCTCCTTTGGTCTGAATAACTGCTCATTAGCCTCATTCAATTTCCCTGCAGCATCCTCAAATAATTTATTGGCCAACTCTTTCATATTTGATATTGATTTTAAATTATTTGAAATTTATTACTTATACATTTTTATAGAGTTCCAAACGCTCCCATCTGTTTTCAACCTCTTCTTGGGCTTCTTTTAATAATGCAGCCCCTAGTTCGGCATTATCTTTTACTACACGTTTAAAACGAGTTTCCAAATACATAAATTCTTCAAGAGGTAAAGCTGGAGCTTTAGAGTCTAATTTAAATTTAGAACCTTTTGGTTTTGAAGGATCAAACCTAAATAATGGCCAATAACCTGTTTCAACCGCTTTTTCTTGGTGAATAGCTGCATCTTTCAGGTCATAACCATGGTCACCACAATGTGA
>JAGQYU010000168.1:267-2977 GCA_020435885.1 Flavobacteriaceae bacterium | reverse complement strand
TCAATTAAAATAAAATATATAAGTGAAGAACCTTTTAATTATTAGTACTCTTTTTGTTTCCTTATGGATAAATGCGCAAAAAGAGTTTTCTGTAATGACTTATAACATCCGTTTAGATGTGGCTTCTGATGGAGAAAATGCTTGGGATAATAGAAAAGATTTTTTTATAACACAGATTCAATTCTATGGACCTGATATTTTTGGAGTTCAGGAAGCGCTCCCACATCAGGTTAACTATATAAAAAATCATTTAAAAGAGTATCATTTTATTGGTATTGGGAGAGATGGAGGCAACAAAGGTGAATATTCAGCTATATTTTATAATTCCAAAAGGTTTGAACTATTGACAGATAATACTTTTTGGTTGTCAGGAACTCCTGAAAAAGTTTCTAAGGGATGGGATGCTGCACATATCAGAGTCTGTACATACGGATTGTTTAAAGATAAAAAGACCAAGAAAAAGTTTTGGATGTTCAATACACATTTAGATAATGAAGGAGTAAATGCTCGCAATAATGGAATGAAACTTATCCTAAAGAAAATCTCTGAAATAAATAAAAAGAATTACCCTGTTATACTTACCGGAGATTTTAATGATGTTCCTGAAAGTGAGATGATTATCAATTTAAAAAATACGATGAATGATACCAGAGAGCATAGCAAAGCAACTCCTTTTGGACCTTATGGAACGTTTACAGGCTTTAAATTTCACGAACCAGTAAAAAATAGAATTGATTATATTTTTGTTTCCAAATCTTCAAAAACCGATATCCTTAAGTATGCTGTTTTAACAGATTCTAAGGATATGAAGTACCCTTCAGATCATTTTCCGGTGTATGTCCAACTACAATTAACTAATTAAAACCATGTTTAAAAAAATACTTTTTTTGGGCCTTGTTGCCATTGCTGTAAGTTGTTCAAAAAGTGAAAATACAACTACCAAATCAAATGAGGGTAGTCAAATTGATCAAAAAGTTGATTCCGTATTAGCATTAATGACCATCAAAGAAAAAATTGGTCAAATGGTTCAATACAATGGAAGTTGGGATCTTACGGGGCCACCGTCTAACGTTGGTGATAAAGAAAAAGCCGAAAGGGTTAAAAGAGGAGAGGTTGGCTCTATGCTTAATGTGGTTTCTGTTAAGGCTACCAGAGAGGCTCAAAAATTAGCTGTTGAAAATTCACGGCTAAAAATTCCATTGATTTTTGGATATGATGTTATTCACGGATATAAAACGATATTTCCCATACCGCTTGGCGAATCTGCCAGTTGGGATATGGAATTGATCAAAAAATCTGCTGAAATAGCAGCAAAAGAAACTTCAGCAGCGGGTGTACATTGGACATTTGCTCCCATGATGGATGTATCCAGAGATGCTCGCTGGGGGCGTATTATGGAAGGTGCCGGAGAAGACCCCTATCTAAATGCTAAAATTGCAGTAGCCAGAGTGCAAGGTTTTCAAGGTGATGATCTTTCAAACGAAAACACCATTGCTGCTTGTGCTAAGCATTTTGCAGGCTACGGTTTTGCCGAAGGGGGCAGGGATTATAATACTGTAAATATTGGTGAGTATGAATTGCACAATGCTATATTACCACCTTTTAAAGCAGCAGCTAAAGCCGGAGTAGCAACATTTATGAATTCTTTCAACGATTTGGATGGTATCCCTGCTACAGGGCATAAAGGTATTCAAAGAGATGTTTTAAAAGGTGATTGGAACTGGAATGGTTTCATTGTTTCTGACTGGGGTTCTATTGGCGAAATGATTCCGCATGGTTATGCAAAAGATAAAAAACATGCTGCCGAAATTGCCATAAATGCAGGTAGCGATATGGATATGGAATCATATGCATATGAATCTAATTTAGAGAAGCTAGTAGAAGAAGGTAAGGTTGATATTGCTTTGATCGATGACTCTGTTAGAAGAATTTTAAAATTAAAATTTGAATTAGGATTGTTTGATGATCCTTATAAATATTGCAATGAAGAGAGAGAAGCTAAAGAAATCTATACAGAAGAAAACCAGCAATTAGCAAGAGAAGTTGCAAAAAAATCAATAGTACTTCTAAAAAATGAAAATAACTTATTACCGCTTAAAAAAGATATAAAAACTATTGCTGTTATAGGTCCATTGGCTGATGACAAAGACACCCCTTTGGGGAATTGGAGAGCACAAGGAGTTGTCAATTCAGCTGTATCATTGTTGGAAGGTGTAAAAAATATGGTTACTTCTGGCACAGAAGTTATTTATGAAAAGGGATGCGATCTTACCATAGACTATTTAAAACCCGGACAACCACGGTTCTTATATCCGTTAAAGATTAATAAGACAGATGTTTCTAAGATAGCTGCTGCTGTTAGTGCAGCTAAGAAAGCAGAAGTAGTTTTATTAGCCATTGGTGAAGATGCTTTTCAATCTGGGGAAGGTAGAAGCCAAACAGATATTGGTCTTGCAGGTGTTCAGTTACAATTGTTAAAAGAAGTTTTAAAAGTCAATAAAAATGTAGTAATTGTTCTTATGAACGGACGCCCTATGGATATTACTTGGGCGTCAGAAAATACTCCTGCCATATTAGAATGTTGGCATTTGGGCTCACAAGCTGGTAATGCCATTGCTGATGTAGTTTTCGGTAATTATAATCCTTCAGGAAAACTACCGGTTTCATTCCCTTATAATGTTGGTCAAGAGCCTTTGTATTACAATCAAAA
>JAGQYU010000168.1:0-181 GCA_020435885.1 Flavobacteriaceae bacterium | reverse complement strand
GGATTTGGATTAAGTTACACCACTTTTAAGTATGATAATTTACAATTAGACACGTTTGAAATAGCAAAGGATGGAACTTTAAATGTATCAATAGATGTTACTAATACAGGCAAAGTAGATGGTGAAGAAGTTGTACAATTATACATCAGAGATATTGTGGGAAGTTTGACAAGACCTATTA
>JAGQYU010000167.1 GCA_020435885.1 Flavobacteriaceae bacterium | reverse complement strand
GTCAAAACTTAGGATATTATATCCGTGGTGGAAGAAATAAGCAGGTTGTGGTTTTGATAGACGGTATTCCTGTTAGTGATCCGTCGTCGTATAACAATGATTTTGATCTAAGGCAACTTTCTATAGATCAGATAGAAAAAATTGAAGTATTGAAAGGAGCCACCAGTACTTTATACGGAACAGGGGCAACTACGGGTGTTATTAATATTATTTTAAAAAAGGCTTCAAACAAAGGTTTTGCGGGTTCATTTAATACTCATATAGGCACTAATGCTTCACAAGAGCATTTGAATACTAATATCAATGAAATTAGCTCTACACTCAATCTTAACGGGAGTGTTCATAAATTTGATTATTTAGTATCATTAAATGCTTTGCAATCTAAAGGATTATCAGCTGCTGAAGGTGTAGATAAAAATATATCATTACGAGAAGATCCTTATGTTAGGTATAATTCTTTGATAAAACTAGGTTATTCTCCTACCAAAAAGTTGAGAATAGGCGTTTTTGGAAGTTATGACGAATTTACTTCCCACTACGATGGTTATGATTACATTAGTGGAACTTACGTTGATGCAGATAATGTTCTGAAAAGTATTCAAAAAAGAGTAGGAGTCACCCCTAAATTCACCTATGAAAAAGGTGAATTAACAATAAATGGATTTTATACTCAAGTGGATAGAAACATTTCTCCTACATCAGATATTTATAAAGGAGAAGCACTTGGGTTTGATGTTTTTAATAATTATAAGTTTACCAATAGTTTACAAATGCTTACAGGTATTGCTTCGCAATATCAGGATATGTACCAAAAAACAGCTTATTCCAGCATAGAAGAGGGTAGTGCCAAGCAACATTTTTATGACCCATATGTATCGTTAAACTATTTTTCAAAAGGATTGAATGTAAATGTGGGTACAAGAATTAATATTCATAGTGAGTATGGTTCTCACTTTGTTTATAATATCAATCCGTCATATAATATTTACTTTACTGATACTACTGTTCTAAAATTATTAGCTTCTTACAGTACAGCATACATTACACCAACATTACAGGAAATATTTAACAAGTTACCATCTATTGGAGAGTTAAAACCTGAAAAAGATAAAAACATAGAAGCTGGTTTTGATCTCACTTTGACAGACAAATTAAACTTTAATGCAGTTTACTTTTATAGGGAAGAAGCCGACAAAATAGGTTACGATTATACTACTTACCAAAGTATTAATGATGAAGGTACTTTCATTGCAAAAGGATATGAAGTTTCACTTCAGTATAAACCAATTAACTCACTGGTTTTTAGTGCTAATTATAGTTTTATTGATAGAGAAGAAAGTCTGTTGTTAAAAATACCAAAGCATAAAGCAAATATGAATGTGCTTTACAAAATTAATGATAGAACAAACGTATCTTTCAATGGTAAATTTGTAGATGCTACTAAAGATTACGGTAATTTGAATTTACCATCATACAGAATTGTAGATGCTTTTTTTAATAGAAAAGTAATGAATGATAGGGTTACACTTTTTGCTTCTGTAACCAATATATTCAATGAAGATTTTCAGGAAATTGCAGGGTTTTCAACCAGAGGACGCAATTATAGATTAGGATTACAAGTAAACTTTTAACAAAAGGGGCTGTCTAAAAAGTTAAATAAATTTTTAAACTATTACATTGAGCACAGTCGAAATGTCCTGTAACTAATAACTTAGATTTCTCGACTGCGCTCGAAATGACAGAGAAAAAGACTTTTAGACAGCTTCTTAATTTTTTACAGCTTTATTAATAAGTTCGTAATATTTACTGGTATCGTGGAGATAGTTGTAACTTTCTACAGCTCCAATTTTCTTACCGTTAGCATCGGTTAATACAACAGTTGGGTGTATTCTCTGATCATATTTTCTGCTGAGCTCTATGTTCTTTTCCTGCTGATAACTATTTACTAATCCGGGTATTCTGGAGGAGTTTACTCTTACTAAGACGAGATGTTTATCAGCAAATTTTTTAAACTTTTCGGTATAAAAAAAATCATTGTTCAACATTTTACACGGAATGCTTCTGTCTGTTCCTGTAAAATAGATCAAAATATGTTTATTTTTAGATTTGGCCAGATTCATTGCCTCGTTCATATCGGTTTTCCAGTTGAGGTCAATAGACTTTTTTTGTTGAGCTTGTATCGTACTAAAACTCATCATAAATATTAACATCAAAAAAGCGACCTTCTTCATAATATCTACTTCAAATATCTTCTTTTTAAGCCAATTATGGCTGCATTTAGTTCAAATCCCAACAATAAAATGATGGAATTCAACCAAATAAAAAGCATCAGTACCAATAATGTTCCAATTGAACCATATAGTTCATTATATTGTGCAAATTTCTTTACATACACACCAAATATCTGAAAGTTTATAATTATCAGTAACGTTGTTAAAATAGCCCCCGGCGAAAAGAATGCTATATTTCTTCCTTCTTTTGTGCCGAGATAGTAGAACAACGAAACTGTTAAAAAAATCATTATAAACACTATACTATACCTTCCGGTTTTAAGCCAAAACAAATCGTCCGACACTAAACCGCTGTTTTTTAAGTTGTTAATAGCAACTTCAAAATAAATTATCACCGCTACGGTAACGAACAATAATAGTGCCAAGATCAATGATACAATCATAGAAACTATATACTGCCGTATGATGGATCTAGTCTCTAATTTATGGTAACTGTATTCAAAACCGCCGAATAGAGAATTGACACCATTTGTCATCAAAAAAATAGAAAGAATAAAACCGAAAGAGAGTAATCCACCGTATTTATTACTGGCAATATCGGTCAATACCAAATCTACAGCATCAGAAGTTTTTGGCGGTAAGGCTTGGCCAATGAAGCTCATAAAACCTTCTTGAAAACCTTCAATTTGAATATAAGGAATCAGCGTAAGGATAAAAAGTGCAAACGGAAATAGTGCCATAAAAAAGCTGAAGGCAATACCGCCAGCCCTTGAAGTGAGAGCACCACGTACAATACCGATAATGTACATCTCCAATACATTGTATAAGGACATACCTTCCAAGCCCGGAACTTTTATTTTTTGAAAGATCTTTACAAAAGTTCTG
>JAGQYU010000017.1 GCA_020435885.1 Flavobacteriaceae bacterium | reverse complement strand
ATATTATTTATTTGATATATTAATTTAAATTTTAGTATGCTGGTTGAAATGATTTTTTCTGTATGTTATGAAAATAATTACATTTGTAAAAACAGTATAATGATCAATACATTAGATTTTGCAGAACGTTTAAAAACTGTAATGGATTATTATCAGTTAACGGCTAGTTCGTTTGCCGAGAGGATTGGTGTACAGCCTTCCAGTATCTCACATCTGCTTTCAGGAAGAAATAAACCAAGTCTGGAGTTTGTCTTGAAGTTGTTGGATGAGTTTAAAGATGTTGAGCTTTACTGGTTGTTAAATGGTAAAGGAATATTTCCAAAAGATAGGATTTTACCTGTTACTCCTGCTCCAAAAGAAGTAAAATCGCTAATTGATATTGATGAATCTGTTGATGATGAAATTGAGAGAATCATCATTTTCTTTAAAAACGGAACTTTTAAGAACTATAAAAAATAAAGCCCTGCAGTTGCAAGGCTTCATCATTTTGAAATACTATTTTTTCTATTTGATATTTGCTATCCCTTTGTTAACAATATCAATTAATTGCTGTTTGTTTTCGGTTTGTAATTGTCCTTTTAAATTAAGAACCTGCTGTAGCATCTGCTTGATAATAGTATCAGCACCATATTGTTTATATTGATTAGCTTTTGATACAAAATCATCTACCATGGCTTGTGTCGCTTCCATATTACTGCTATTACCCACCCATTGAAAAGCTTTTCTGTATAGTAATTGCGAGTCAGCATCTGTAGTAAAGAATAATCCTTGTAATATGCGTTCGGCTACAAAAGGCATTTCCTTTTCATTTTGTTCATTGATGTAAATTTCAGCCAATGAATTGGCCAAACCATCTTTATCCAACTCATTTGTAATAGTATTCGCCTTGTTGATAGCCGTTGATTTATCTAATTTATATAAAGCTTTAAGTGCTGCGTTTTGCATTGCATATGATTTGTTGTTCAAAGCCTCTTTAAATAATGGAATATAGTTGGCGTCATTAAGTTTTGCTAGCGTTGAAATTGCTTTGGCTCTGACCAATGTTTTACTATCAGAAACTGCTAGTTTTTCTAACGTTTTAATTGCTTCTTTTCCTTTGTCCAAATCTAATTTTTCAATGGCTAATATGCGTAATCCATAATAAGAATCGTTCAAGGCCTTCATTAATGTTTTCAGGGCTTCCGGGTTTTCTTGATTTGCTGCCAGTGCAACAATAGCTTCTCTCCTATCTAAATAATTGGCTTTTTTGTTATTATACTGATAAATGTAATTCTCAACAGATTTATTATCAGTAAGTTGCGCTACTAAAATTTTCTCTGCATCAACATTTATTAAAGCAGGTTTTTTGTCATACTTAATAGTGAATTCCTCCTGTTTTTTACTAACCCAAATTTTGTAACGTTTTGGCTCTGCATTTTCATAAGCATCAATGGTTAGAGGGAATTCAAAAGGTTTTTCAGTATGTTGTTCTAACTTTATAGTGACTGATTTAGCAGCATCATTATAGTGGTAAGATACGTCCATTTTGATATGCCCTGCACCAAAATACCATTGATTAAAAAACCAGTTTAGATCTTTACCACTAACTTTTTCCAATGCTAATCGTAATTGATGAGCTTCTCCTGTACCGTATTGATTTGCAGTTAGATATTCATTTAACCCGGCAAAAAATGCTTTATCTCCCAAGTAATTTCTTAACATATGGAGTATCTTTCCTCCTTTGTTGTAAGATACAGCATCAAACATATCTTCTCTGGAATCATAATGAAAACGCACTAAATGCTTGCCTTCATTACCACCCATCAAATAACCTTGAAAATCTTCATACCAATGTGCATCAGCATCATCTTTTCCATATTTATGTTCTCTCCATAAATACTCACTATAATTTGCAAATGATTCATTTACAGTTAGATTACTCCAACTTTCGGTTGTAACCAAATCTCCAAACCAATGATGGAAAAGTTCGTGAGCCACTGTGTCTTCCCAAATATTTCTATCAATTAACTGACCATCTGTTTGAAATGCTTGTTCAGCATGGATAACTGCTGTTGTGTTTTCCATAGCGCCACTTACATAGTCTCTACAAACAATTTGCGAATATTTCGGCCATACATATTTAACACCTGTTAAATCTGAAAAGAATTGAATCATTTCCGGAGTGTTACCGAAAATACCTTTAGCATAGGGTTCATATTCTTTTTCAACATAATAGTCAACAGGGATGCCATTCCAAGTATCTTCAACTATGCTGAACTCCCCTACACCCATAAAGAACAGATACGGAGCATGTTTTTGATCGAACTTCCAATAATCGGTTCTAGTTCCATCTGCATTTTCAGTTTTTTTAGTTAAAATACCGTTAGAAAGCGTAACATATTTGTTAGGAACCGTCATGTAAATTTCCTGAGATGTCTTTTGGTTAGGCGAATCGATGGTTGGAAACCAACAACTGCTTGATTCAGTTTCGCCTTGTGTCCAAATTTGAGTAGGTTTTTTAGGATCAGTATCATCCGGATCAATAAAATATAAGCCTTTAGCATCGCTGATAGCAGCACTTCCTTCTTGGGTAACTTCCTCTGGCTTAGCTATATAATTGATATAAAGTGTGTACTCTTCATCCTTAACGTAAATATTATCCAACTTTACGGTTAATTTATTACCATCATAATCATATTTAAGAGGTTTATTATTTTTTGTAACACTATTTATCTGCATTGCCTTAGCATCCAGTATAACTGTTTGCGTATTGTAAAAATGCGGTTTTAAAGTTATCCAAGCTTCTCCTATCAACTGGCGTTTGGCAAAATCGAACTTTACATTTAATTTTGTATGTACCAGATCGTTAACTTTCTCCCTTTCTGCTCTGTAAATTTGTTGATTATCAGTGTTTTCCTGCTGTGCAATAGAAATGTTTACTACCAACAACAGTAACAAAGCAATTATGATTTTGATGTTTTTCATTATTTGTTTTGGTTTATAATTTTTACGATTAGTGGCAAATGTACTATTTTGTCACAATTATATGGAGTTAAAGTAAGGTTAAAAAAAAATCCTGCCATTGGCAGGATTTATCTGTATAAATGATTGAGTATTACTTCTTAATTAAATTCTCTAGTTGTTTAAATCCATCTGAATCTACATCAGCTATGCTGTTAGCAAGTTTCATTATTTTGGCAGGTTCCATATTATCTCCTAATACTCTCACTAGTGCAAAACCTTGTTCTTTATCAGAAGCATAAACCACAACTTCATCAATACTTTCAGGATCACCTTCATATTTAAGGATAATGTTTCTTCCTTTGTCTTTTATGGTCATTAAATCCTTAAATTTTTTATTCTTTAAAATAGCCTTAACTTTTTGTTCTTCAGCTTTATACTCAGTCATATTTTCTTCATTTACCTTGAAAGCTAAGACATTCATTTTTCGTAAGGAAGCTAAAGCTTCTTCGGCTTCAGGAGACACATTGTCTTTTAAACTGAGTACACTTGCAGGAATATCCAGTGAAATAAAGTTCTTATTGTCCTGATTATCTACATAGTACTTTTGCAGCGAGGCTCCATCATCACATGATACAAGTAATACGAGTACAATTAATGAAGCTACATAGTTGATCATTTTTTTCATCATAAAATAGTTACAAGGTTAGTTTTTCTTTTCAGCTTTTTCAAGATGCTCACCGCCGGGAATATTCATTTCTTTAGTCAACCTTGAAATCTTGTTAAGGTCTATATTTCCGGTTAACGATACAATTACAGCTTCCGGTTTTCTGTTGCCATCCATGTGACCACTAATTCCGTCAACAAACATAAACAATTCACTTACATGGTCTTTGTCTTTACCTTCTCTGATATAAATTTTTACATTACCATCTTTGTCTTTAACTCGCATTAATTCAGTTAATTTAGCTGATTTCAAATAGCCTTCAACTTTACTTTTCATTTCTGCAGCTATAGAGGCATTTTCGGTAGCAAAAACTCTAAGGCTATTTAGACTTTTAACCAGATCAATATATTCCTTAGCGTCTGGAGAATCAGCACTTATTGAGGTCATCAGCTCAAATGCTTGCTTATTAACGGCTACTACGGTTACATCATCCATATCTTCGAACTTATCGAAAACAGATTGTGAAAATCCTATCACAGGCATAACTGCCAATACTATTGCTATTACTATATGTTTCATGTTAAATTTATTTGTTGTTTTCATTTTTAATCGTTTTTAAATACTTTGCTTTGTGTTTTTTCGAACTCTTGTAACCCTGCAATAGCAACATTACTTCCTCTGTTAAGGTTTTGAGAAATTAAGTTCAATGCTTTTTGGGTTTCTTGATAAGCCATTTCTGCTTTTTCTTGTTCAGAAGGTTCTGAACTATTAAAAGTATAAACGCTTATCATAATGAGTGCAACCGCAGCTACTGATAACCATCTCCAAACAGGCCTGTTTGTTTTTAGAGGAATGGTTTTGGTAAAACGCTCTGCACTACTCTCATCAAAATAATTGAACATAGCTTTGTACTCTAACAAATGATAAGGTACATCCGCTTGTTGAAAATACTCTTTTAATAATTGCTCTTCTTGCAATGTTGTTTCGGCATTTTCATACTTTTCAATGAGTTTTTCTACGTTAACTAATTCCATAGTTATGTTGTTTTATGAGTTGTTCTCTTATTGTTTTCCTTGCTCTTGATAGCGTAACACGTACTGCTGTTGGTTCTAAGTCAAGAATCTTGCCAATTTCTTCAAACTCATAGTTTTCAATATCTCTGAGTTGAATAACCAATTTTTGTTTTTCTGGCAACTGTTCTATCAATTCATGTACTCTTGATACACTATCTTTTAATTCTACATCTTTTTGTAAAGAAATATTGTTATCAGTATAATTACTATGAACCAGTTTTAAATTACCGGAACGCTTTGCTTTCAACTGATCTAAGCAATAGTTCTTTGTCATTGTCATAGCAAAGGCCTCTACATTTTTATATTGATGTAATTTATCTTTGCTTTTCCATAATTTCAAATACAGTTCTTGCGTAGCATCTTCAGCTTCATCAGATGAGACTAGTAATCTTTTTGCTAATCTGTAAACTTTATCTTTTAAAGGTAAAACTGTATTTAAAAAATCAGTTTGCTTCATATTGGTTTGATTATTGATACTCTTTTGTAAGGAGCATTACACCTCTACGACGACTAAGGTAACATTTTGTTACAACAGAATTTTATTTGTAATAAATTTTACTAAATTGCAACGCGTTAAAAAAAATTAGATTATGAAGAAATTTGCCTTATTATCATTGATTTTCCTTTCCTTATTTGTATTAAGTTGTAGTAAAGATTCTAATGACCCTGATCCACAACCAATTGCTTTAGATAATGAAATCAATGATTTTGTTTGGAGTGGTTTGAATTCGGAATATTATTGGCAGGCTGATGTACCAAACTTGGCTGACACTAAAAATGATGTTCAAAATGATTATTATACTTATTTGAACTCATATAATAACCCTGAAGACTTATTTGAATCACTTTTATTCGATTATGGACATACAGATAGATTTTCTTGGTTTATAGATGATTATGATGAGCAAAATGCTTCTTTTAGAGGAGTAACGGATTCGTTTGGTTTTGAATTCGGTTTGGCTAGAGTTAGCTCAACCAGTAATGATGTTATAGGATATGTTACTTATGTTGTACCTAATTCTCCTGCGGCCGACGCCAATATGAAGCGTGGAGATGTTTTCAATGTTTTTAATGGAACTACGTTGACTTTAGATAATTACAGAGTGGTTAATGCCTATTATACTGATAATACTATTTCTCTGGGCTTTGCAACAATTCAAAATGGAAATGTGGTTTCAAATAATAAAAATGAAACATTGAATGTTAGAGAAGTTATTGAAAACCCAGTACATTATTATGATATTATTACTAATGGTTCCGGAACTAAAATAGGTTATTTAGTTTATAACGGTTTTAAGTACACTTTCCATCAAGAATTGAATGATGTTTTTGGTGACTTTAAAAATCAAGGTATACAAGAGCTAGTTTTAGATTTACGCTATAATGGTGGTGGTTCAGTATTGACTTCTGCATATTTAGCAAGTATGATATATGCAACCCCTTCAAGTAGCTCAGTTTTTGGAAAACTTATATACAATAGCAAGCATTCAAGTGATAATAGCTATTATCCATTCTTTAATGACGGGAACATTTACAATATTGATGGTTTTAAAACTGGAGAATTTTTAATAAACAGATTAAACACACTCACTAAACTATACGTAATTGTAAGTGGAGATACTGCTTCAGCCAGCGAAATGATCATCAATGGATTGAGAGGACAAAATTTAGAAGTTGTTCTTATTGGCGAAACTACTTACGGTAAAAATGTGGGTTCATACACAGTATATGATTCACCGGATTTTTCTTCAAATAATGTGAATCCAAACCATACCAATGCCATGCAACCTATTACGTTTCAGATATTTAATGCAAAAGATCAAAGTGATTATACGCAAGGCTTTGTACCTCAATACGAAGTAATTGAATATGTTTCTGAAATGAAACAATTTGGTGATCTGCAAGAGCCTTTGTTGAAAGCTGCGCTAGATGTTATTTCCGGTCAGGCACCTAGAGTTCAAGAAACTAAATCACTTAAATTAGAAACAGAACTATTGACAACATCTTTTGCAAAAAGGCAATTTTCAAAAGAAATGTATCAATTAGAAGATGAGATTAGATAAATATCTTTGGGCAATAAGATATTTTAAGACTAGAAATCAGGCTACTGAAGCTTGCAAAAAAGGACATGTTAGAGTAAATAGTACTGTTGCTAAGCCTTCGAAAGAAGTTTTCAGTGGAGAAAATATTACTGTAAGAAAAAATCAGATCAATTACGAAATGGAGGTATTAGATTTACCTCCAAATCGTGTTGGTGCTAAATTGGTTGATCTTTACAGAAAAGACACTACTCCACCCGAAGCATTCGAAAAAGTAGAAATGCTTAAATATTCAAAAGATTATTACAGAAAAAAAGGTACTGGCAGACCTACCAAAAAAGACAGAAGAGATATTGATGATTTTGTAGAAGATTCTGATGATGATTTTGAATAATTTCATAAAAACAAATATGTATCTTTGATAAAAATTTACACATGGAGCGTTCCATTATTCTTACAAACAGTGAAATTCAACATAAGATTCGACGAATTGCATTTCAGATATATGAAAATAACACCTCTGAAAAGGAGGTTATAATTGCCGGCATTGCAAACAATGGCTTTTTACTTGCCAAAAAAATCAAGACAATTCTTGAAGAAATTTCACCACTAAAGGTTACACTTTGTGAAGTTAATATCGATAAAAAGAATCCTTTATCTTCAGGAAAGACTTCCTTACCGGAAGAAAATTATAAAAATAAATCATTGGTTTTAATTGATGATGTGTTGAACTCCGGCACTACATTAATGTATGCTGTTAGGCACTATTTAAGCGTTCCTCTTAAACAATTTAATACAGCGGTATTGGTAGATAGAAATCATAAAAAATATCCTGTAAAAGCAGATTTTAAAGGAATTTCTTTATCAACATCATTACAAGAACATGTTGCTTTTGAAGTTAAAGGAAATTCTTTTGCCGTATACTTAGATTAATCTCATCTCCAATTTCTTTTACGGTCTTTTTATCTACGATAATTGTTTGTGTTGCCTGTTCATAAAAAGGAGCTCTTTCGAACAAATGTTTTGCTATAAATTCTTCTAATTTATCTAAAGGGACAGATGCAATTAAAGGTCTTTTTTCTTTACTTTTTTGATTAGATAATCTATTGTATATAGTTGATATATTAGATTTTAGGTAAATAGAAAAACTATTTTTAGTGATGATTTCAATATTTGAAGCATAACATGGAGTGCCTCCACCAACGGAGAGAATAAAATTTTCATCGTTAGTTAACAATTCTTCTAAATACTGAGTTTCCTTTTTTCTGAAATAGATTTCACCTTTTTGTTTAAAAACTTCCGGAATGGTCAATTCTTCCTTTTTGGAAATATAATCATCTAAATCTAAAAAAGGTATTTTCAAAACTTTAGAGAGTTTTTTACCAACAGAAGTCTTACCACTACCCATATAGCCCATTAAAACTACCTTCATAAATTTTTGATTTTTAGTTGCTTAAAATCGAAGCCAAATATCGATAAAAAAATATTAAAAAATAACTTGTTAAATAAATATTAGATAGTATATTTGCAACCGCAATTTGAAAGACCTGGTAGCTCAGTTGGTAGA
>JAGQYU010000166.1:10745-32914 GCA_020435885.1 Flavobacteriaceae bacterium | reverse complement strand
CCAATCATTTTTGATAAGGATGTTTTTCCGGCACCAATATTACCTTCAATGGCTATGTAATTATATTTTTCTACCAAACTAACAGGCCGTTTTAACTGAAGATCAGTTTCTTCAATTTCTGAGTTGTCTGTGCAGCTTTGCAAACACATCAAAATGTTCTTTTTAGCGATAGGATGCTTTACATTCGGAGCAATTTCTGTAAGCGGAACTAACACAAATTTACGATCCAACATTCTTGGATGCGGCACTTTTAAATTGTTATGAAAAATAATTTCATCATCAAAAAGCAACACATCAATATCAATAGTTCTTGCTTTATAAGTATCAGAATTGTCTCTTGTTCTTCCCATTTCTTCTTCTATGGAAAGTACTTTGTCCAATAAATTTTCAGGATTTAAATTAGTGGCAACTTCAATACAAATATTTAGAAAATCATCACCCTTAAACCCCCAAGACTTAGTTTTATACACCGATGAAACCTTATTGATTCTCCCAACTTTTTGAGCAATAAAATATAAGGCTTGCTGTAAATTTTCAAGGGTATTGCCAAGATTGCTGCCAAGTGACAAATATGTGGTTCGTAAGATTTTCATAAGGAGTGTACAAAGAAAGCAAAATCAGCACATAAAAACTTATATTTGCCCTTTAAACTTATAAACATTTCACCTTTTGAAAGTGTAACTTTTTAAAAGGAGTAGGGACTTATATATAAAAATAAATTAAGATGACATTTTTAAGAGAATTATTGGCGGCAATACTAGGTGTATTCATTGCAATGGCAATTATGTTTGTGGTATTTATGCTCTTTGTTTCTGCTGCTGCATCAACTTTTGGCGAGGACAAAAAAGTAGTGGTTAACAACAATTCCATATTAGAACTGAATTTAGAGGATGAAATAAAAGATTATGTTCCTAAAGAGGATGATCCCTTTGCGGAATTGTTTGATTTTGAGCCCAAGCAACTACAATTACAAGAGGTTTTAAACGCCATAGAAAATGCAAAAACGGATGATAATATAAAAGGAATCAGCATCAATACTTCATGGGTAAATGCGGGTATTTCTCAGGCTCAAGCAATCAGAAATAAATTGTTAGAATTTAAAGAATCCGGCAAGTTTATTATGGCTTACGCCGATGTGTACGATCAGAAAAATTACTACGTAAGCTCTGTGGCCGATTCAGTTTTTGTAAACCCCGTTGGCGAGATTGAGTTCAAAGGATTGGCAAGTGAGATATTATATTTCAAAGATTTTGAAGATAAAACAGGTGTTAAAATGGAGGTTATCCGTCACGGAAAATATAAAAGTGCCGTAGAACCTTTTTTGGATAATAAGATGAGTGAAGCCAACAGAGAGCAAATAACGTCGTTCCTTAACAGTATTTGGAATGAAGTGGTTGAAGATATTTCAGTAAGCAGAAATAAAACTGCCAAAGAGCTGAATATAATTGCAGATAGCTTATTTACCAGAAATCCGGAATTGGCATTGCAACACAATATGATAGACGGTTCTTTGTATAGAGATGAGTATAACGGTAAGCTGAAATTGCTTACCGGAATTTCTGAAGACGATGAACTGGAAGTAGTTTCTGTTGGTGATTATATTTCTACAGGAAAAGGTAGAATAAAATCTACGGCATCTGATAAAATAGCTGTTTTATATGCCCAAGGTGATATTATTTATGGCGAGGGCGACAAAGAATATATTGGTCAGGAAAAAATGATTGAAGCTCTGCAAAAGATCAGAAAAGATAATAGTATAAAAGCAGTGGTGCTTCGGGTAAATTCTCCCGGTGGCAGTGCGTTGGCATCAGACCTTATTTTACGTGAGTTAGAACTCACAAAAAAAGATAAACCATTAGTTGTATCTATGGGCAACTATGCGGCTTCCGGTGGGTATTATATTTCTTGTAATGCTGATAAGATTATTGCTGAGCCGACAACTATTACTGGGTCTATTGGTGTTTTTGGTATGATTCCTAACATTAGTAAGTTAGCCGATAATATTGGTATTAATGGAGAGCAGGTTGGTACAAATGCACAATCGGTTGGATATAGCCTTTTTGAACCGATGAGTAAAGATTTTGAAAGGGTTACTCAAGAAAGTGTAGAAAATATTTACACTACTTTTGTGAGTAGAGTTGCCAATGGCAGAAATCTGACTACTTCTAAAGTTGATAGTATTGGCCAGGGAAGAGTATGGACAGGAACTGAAGCACTCCAAATTGGTTTGGTAGATCAATTAGGTAGTCTGGAAGATGCGGTTGAAGTTGCTGCTGAATTGGCTGAAGTTTCAGATTACAGAACCACGGATTATCCACGATATAAAACAGATTTTAAAGACTCTTTTAAACCGTTTTCTTTTGTAAAACTATCAAAGGAAGAAATATTGAAAGAAGAATTAGGTGTAGAGAATTATACTATTTATAAAAATCTAAAACACTTTTCGCAATTAAAAGGAATACAAGCCAGAATGCCTTTTATTATGGAAATTAAATAGCTTGTTGGAAAAAGCGTTTCATCTCACTGCGATATTTTGAGGCGCTTTTTCCTGTGAATTCTTTAAAAAGCTTGTTGAAGTGTGCAAAATTGTTAAAACCGCATTCGTAGCAAATATCGGTTATACTTGATTGACTTTCCTGCAATAGTTTTGTTGCGTGCACAACTCTATACTCATTTACTAACTTGGTAAAAGTTTTTCCAGTAGCTTTTTTAAAATATCTGCAAAAAGCAGGAACTGTCATACTCACTTTATCAGAAATCTCTTCAAGGGGTATTTGCCTGTAAAAGTTGCTGTTAACATGTTTAAAGATCATATCTATCTTAGCACTATCTTGTACATCTGTTTCAAAGGCAAAACCATCAACATTTAAAATAGTATAATCTTCGGCCAAAGCCATATCGTATAGTATTTCAAGAAGTTTTAATAATTTTGGGAAACCTTTGTAGCCAAGCAGACTTTCTATTTTAGGGCCTACTACTTTTTTTGTATCTGGTTTAAAAAGCAGACCCATTTTTGCCCTTTCAAACAATGCTTTAACGGCATTTGCCTCTGGCATGTTAAAAAAATGATCGCCTAAAAAATCAGGTTTAAACTGGACTATGGTTTCAGCTCCGCTGGAAGTAAGCCTGTCAGCAAAACCATGATGTGGAAGGTTGGAGCCTATTAGAATTAGTTGACTGTTGTTAAAGTACGATAAGTGATTGCCAATGTGCCTTTTGCCTTGCCCTTTGTTTACATAAACCAGTTCAATTTCTGGATGAAAATGCCAATGGGCATGGTTATTCTCAATTTTTTCAGTGTGTTGCTTTACTAAAATTGAGCTTCCAAAACCGGGACTTACTTTTTCAAATGCAGGTTTTTTACTGATCATACTCATGCCAATTCACTACAAAAATACTATATATCAAAATCAAAT
Source organism: Flavobacteriaceae bacterium (assembly GCA_020435885.1). Taxonomy (GTDB): domain Bacteria; phylum Bacteroidota; class Bacteroidia; order Flavobacteriales; family Flavobacteriaceae; genus Aureibaculum. Next base: position 29,498 of record JAGQYU010000166.1, on the reverse strand, counting down.
TATATGTGAATTTAACAATTTTCTATACTATTTTAACATTAAGAAATTGTTAAGAACCTTATTTTGTTAAAATAGTATATAAAGTGATTAAAAATGATGTTTTTTAGCGTTTTTTTTGCCATAGCTTTGCAGTGTTTAACAATTTAAACTAATAAGCATGAAAAGGGTAATTAAAAAAAATCTAGTTATTACAATGTTGATGCTAACCGCTTTTATAGGTTATGCGAATGAAGGTAACATTACATTCAAAGATGAAATTACAAATGTAAACTTTGATTATGTAAAGAACGGCTCAGTGCTTTCTATTAAGGATGAAAACGGACTGATATTATACAAAGAAACCATACAAAAAAGCGGTAATTATTCGAAAGGTTTTGATCTAACAGAATTACCAGATGGTAAATACTTTTTTGAATTAGATAAAGATGTAGAGATATCAGTTATTCCATTTGAAGTTTCTAATACTAAAGTAACTTTTAACAAAGAAAAAGAGTCCATCATTAGAAAACCAATTTTGGTTACTAAAAAAGGTGTTGTTTACTTATCAAAGTTATCTGTAAACAATGAACCGATGGAAGTTACCATTTATCATGAAAATGATAAGGTTTATGCAGAGAAGCTTCAGGAAGATTCTTATTCCATAGGAAGAGCGTACGATTTTTCAACTAGTAAAAAGGGAGAGTACAGAATAGTTATGGAAACCGAAGGAAGACAGTTTGTAAAGAACATTAAAATATAAACAACATTATGATTAATTGATGTTATTCATAAATTTAGATTAGTTAGTTAAGTGGGGAGTGGGCCTTAAATGGCTCACTTTCTTTTTTTGTAGGTTACAAAACTGTAATTGTACGGATGTTGTTCGTCGGTTTTATGATCTTCTCTGTAGACTTCTTTCCAAATAGTTGTATCTATTTCAGGGAAAAAAGCATCGGCTTCAAAAGTGGCATCAACTAGGGTAAGATCAAGAGTATCGGCAATATCCATAGATTGAGCGTAGATTTCGGCACCACCTAAAATAAAGGGGTTATCATTGGTTACTTTTTGTAAAGCTTCAGCTAAAGAATTAACTACGGTACAATTTTCTGCGGTGTAATTCTTATTACGAGTTATAATAATATTGGTTCTATGGGGTAATGCTTTTCCAAGCGATTCAAAAGTTTTTCTGCCCATAATAACGGTATGGCCTTTAGTAACTTTTTTAAAACGTTTAAGATCGTTAGGTAAGTGCCATAATAAATCGTTGTCTTTGCCCAATTCTCTATTCTTACCAATGGCGGCAATAATAGTTACAGTCATAGATTTAGGCTTTTTTTTTCTGATGAGGGTAGTTGATCGTCAGGAGTTATAATTCCTTTTTTGATGAGGTTCTTTTCTAGCTTCTCAACATTTACATTATACTTTTTCAGTAATTTTTCTGTTTCTATCCTTTCCCAATCTTTCCCAAAAAAACGATTTGTAATAAAAACATTTACAAAGTGGAGTACCCAAACAAAGAACCAAAAGGCAACAACGTACTTAAACCACTCGCCAAATTGTTCGCCAACTTTGAAGAATATGTTTAAAGCTATTAAAAATACTGAGCCTATTAAAAAAAGCACAAAGTGATAATACAAACGCTTTTTTTGTTTTATTCTTTTGCGAGCCTTTTCGTATTGTTCGTGTTGTTCTTTAGAATCCAAATAATTTTTTCTTTTTTTTCGGTTCAATATAAAAAGTCACAGGCAAAGTATATTTTACCGCAACAACTCTGTCATTATCAAATCCGGGTTTCATTTGTGGCAGTAATTTCATTACTCTAATACCTTCGTACTCTAATTTTATATGTGGTGCACGTGCTTTAATACTATCAACAATTCCTTCTTTATTGATACGAAACTGAATATACATCTTCACTTTGCCAGGATCTAGATCCAGAGTTTGTACCATATTTAAGTTGTAATTTTTGGAAACATGGCTAGAAATACTATCTTGTAAACACTTTTTTTGCGTTTTTTTGTCTAGATCCTCACAACCGGGATAAATAGGAGCTTGCTCAATAATAGCAAAAGGAACATTATCAGACTCCTGAGCCAGAAGTTCTACGGAAAAGTGTATAAATAAAATGAGTAGTAAAAACCGAAGCATTAGACTGTTTTTACATATTCTTTAACCATTCTTTTATGTAACCTGAAAAATCTTCGGTTTCTAACATATTGCTGGCACCAGCTAAACTTAGCTGTTCGCTTTCCAATGTATTAAGAATAGCTTGAATTGCGTTTAATTTATTTATATCATCAATTTGATTGACTCTTTCTAAAATGTTCTTTTTTAAATCTTCTTTTTCCATTTTTTGGACTTAATAAATGTTTACAATTAGCAGATACTAAAATAGAATGTTCCTTACTATTATCAAAGTTATTTATCATAAAACTATGTTATATTTTTATTACGCAAAGGAACAGTGCTAGAAACAACAATATGTTCAGTGTTAAAAAAACATAAGAATATGATTTTTAATATGTTAATTTTTAAGATTTTATTATTTGTATATACCGCTTTTAACACATTCATAAAAATAACAATCATTTAACATAAATACCTGATACACTACGTAGTAATAAGTATATTTGCGCCATAATTCTAAATTAAAAACTATGTCTATTACAAAGCAATATTTAAAATCAAAACCTGTTTGTAAAGTAACTTTTACGGTGAGTGAACCAGATGCTAAAAAAGTATCGGTTGTTGGAGATTTCAATAACTGGAAAGCTAATGCTGATGTGTTGAAAAAATTAAAAAACGGAAGTTTTAAAGGAACTATAGATTTAGAAAAAGATAAATCGTACGAATTTAGATATTTAGTTGACGGAGAGTATAAAAATGACGAACAAGCAGACAGCTATGTTTGGAATGATTATGCCGGTACCGACAACTCGGTTATATCTTTATAAATAATAATTCTTAGACTGCAACTGCACCTTTTATATGAGGATGCGGGTTGTAGTCTTCCAATGTAAAATCTTCAAATTTAAAATCAAAGATACTCTTAACTTCAGGGTTTATCTTCATTTTAGGGAGAGGTCTGGGCTCTCTGGATAGTTGTAGCTCTAGTTGTTCTGTATGATTATTGTAAATGTGGGCATCACCAAATGTATGAATAAACTCTCCGGGCTCATAACCACAAACCTGAGCAACCATCATGGTAAGCAACGCATAAGAAGCAATATTGAAAGGCACACCCAAGAAAATATCAGCACTTCTTTGATACAATTGGCATGATAATTTGCCATCAGCCACATAAAATTGAAAAAAAGCGTGGCAAGGTGGTAAAGCCGCTTTACCATTTGCAACATTCTCCGCAAAAGAAACTGAAGTGTCTGGTAATACGGAAGGATTCCAAGCAGACAGTAACAACCGTCTGCTATTAGGATTTTTCTTTATAGTTTCAATAATTTCGCTTAATTGGTCAATTTCTTCACTATTCCAGTTACGCCACTGATGGCCATATACTGGGCCTAGATCACCATTTTCATTAGCCCATTCATTCCATATTCTAACACCATTCTCCTGTAAGTATTTAATATTGGTACCACCTTTTATAAACCATAAAAGTTCGTAAATGATAGATTTTAAATGCAATTTTTTGGTTGTAACCATAGGGAAGCCTTCGCTTAGATCAAAACGCATCTGATAACCAAAAACACTTTTAGTTCCGGTTCCGGTTCTGTCACCTTTTTCATTGCCATTTTCAAGTACGTGTTTTACTAGATCTAAATATTGCTTCATTATGGAATAATTAATGTGTTACTGATGCTAAAATAGAAAAATTACTTCCTTAACGGGAAGGTAAAAAGATGATTTTATTAAGAGGTTATTAACGAGAGGTTATCCTATGATCATTCCGGCAATGGTAGCTGATAAAAGTGAGGCCAAAGTTCCTCCAATTACGGCTTTTAAGCCAAATTCCGATAGCGTTTTTCTTTGCCCTGGGGCCAGAGAACCAATGCCCCCAATTTGTATGCCTATGGATGCAAAATTTGCAAATCCGCAAAGCATATATGTAGCCATTATCACCGATTTATTGTAAGTTAAGTGTGCTGCACTGGCTACGTTTTTTAACTCTGCCAATTGCACATATCCTACAAATTCACTGGCTGCCAGTTTAATACCGAGCAATTGTCCCATTAACATGATATCTTCTTTAGCAACACCAATAAGCCACATTAGAGGGGCAAAAATAACTCCGAGAATAGTTTCAAGTGAAAATTTTTCATAGGGGGTATATTCTACAATTAAATCGTTTAGCCCTGTATAATGACCAATGAAATCGCCTAAAACATAATTGATCATGGCTATAAAAGCGATGAATACCAACAACATGGCACCAACATTAGCTGCCAACTTTAAACCTTCGGTTGTTCCGTTGGCAATAGCATCTAAAATGTTTGAACCTATTTTGTCTTGTGATACTTTAACATCTGTATTTACCTGATTTTGTTGAGGATATAACATTTTGGAAATAACAATGGCCCCTGGTGCTGCCATTACTGATGCCGCTAACAAGTGTTTGGCAAAATGTAAACGCAAAGCAGGATCATCTCCACCTAAAAAACCAATATAAGCTGCTAAAACACCTCCGGCAACGGTAGCCATACCACCAACCATTACTAATAGTATTTCTGACCGTGTCATTTTTTCTAAGTAGGCTTTTATCATTAAAGGTGCCTCTGTTTGGCCGAGAAAAATATTACCTGCTACGGAAAGGCTTTCAGCTCCGGAAATGCCCATCAACTTTGTTAAAACCCACGCCATACCTTTTACGATAACTTGTATCACTCCTAAATAGAATAACAACGATGTTAGGGCTGAAAAGAAAATGATGGTAGGTAGAATTTGAAACAAAAAGATGAAGCCATAAGAACTAGCATCCATCAAACCGCCTAATAAAAACTCACTACCTGCTTTGGTAAAGTCTAAAATTAAAACAAAAATGCCTCCTACAAATTCAAATGCTTTTTGAATAAAGGGAACCTTTAAAACTCCAAAAGCTAATAGGAGTTGTGCAGATAAACCAATACCCACGGTTTTCCAGTTGATAGCTTTTCTATTAACACTTAGTAAATACGAAATAATTAATAGAAAAAACATCCCTAAAGCACCTCGTAGAAAGGAGTTTAAGGTAAATCCTTCGCTAGGTTTGATAGTTATTTCAGGGATTTTAGCAAGTGTCGGTTTTACAGAGCTTACTTTGAAAGTACTATTAATAGAGTTGAAAACAAAAGTAGAGTCAGTCAGTTCAGTGATCTTGTGTTTTACAACAGTGTCTTTAGGTTCATCATAATAAAAGATCAATATATTATTTTGATGAATATAATCTCCTTTGGCAACTTTATCGGCGATCTTGTAATGAAAAACTCCTTTTTCAAGACTCAGAACATCAGTACTGTCTGAATAAGAAGTTATATCTCCATTATTTTCAAATGAATTGAGTTTCCATTCTTTTTCAATTTCTTGAGAGGTGATCAACTGTGTAAAAAAGAAAACAATAACAAGAAAGAACAGTTTTTGCATAGGTAGTGTAATTGGGTTTATGATTGCCTTTTGGAGATTTCATCCCTTATTTTTGCAGCCAGTTCATAATCTTCATTGGCTACGGCTTCACCGAGTTTTTTTTGAAGGTCTTGTAGAGAATCATCTTTTAAAGAAGAGTCCTCTATAATATCAGCAACCATTTCTTCAACTTCAATCTTGGTTTTTTCTAGTTGAGGGTCTTCTTTAATTTTCAGGAAGATACCGGCTTTGTCTAATATATTTTCGTATGTAAAGATAGGAGCATTAAAACGTGTTGCCAATGCAATGGCATCTGAGGTTCTGGCATCAATAATCTCTTCAATTTTATCCCTTTCACAAATCAAACTAGAGTAAAATACACCATCCACCAATTTATGTATAATTACTTGCTTTACTTTGATGTGAAACCTGTCTGAAAAAGTTTTAAAAAGATCGTGGGTCAATGGACGAGGTGGCTTTATTTCTTTTTCTAATGCAATGGCAATTGACTGTGCTTCGAAGGCTCCGATAATAATAGGAAGTGTTCTTTCACCATCAACTTCACTGAGTACAAGGGCATAAGCGCCGCTTTGTGTTTGACTGTAAGATATTCCTTTTATGTTAAGTCGTACTAAACTCATATTCCAATAAAAATACAAAAAAACTGTCTAATTAAAAGATTTTTTTCAGTTAATTAGACAGTAGTTATTGGGCAGCAAGTTAAAAAAATTATGCGTTTTGAGCTTTAAATTCTTTTAACTTTTCAATTAATTTAGGAACAACTTCAAAAGCATCACCAACAATTCCGTAGTCAGCAGCTTTAAAGAACGGTGCTTCAGGGTCAGAATTGATTACCACTTTTACTTTGGATGAGTTCACTCCGGCCAAATGCTGGATGGCTCCGGAAATACCAACAGCAATGTATAAATTAGATGCTACGGGTTTACCCGTTTGGCCTACGTGCTCACTATGAGGCCTCCAGCCTAAATCTGAAACTGGTTTGGAACATGCAGTAGCAGCGCCAAGCACATCAGCAAGTTCTTCTATCATTCCCCAGTTTTCAGGTCCTTTTAAACCTCGTCCACCGGAAACTACAATATCAGCATCAGCAATGGTAACTTTACCGGTAGTTTTATCAATAGAAGTTGATTTGATTGAAAAATCTGCATCATTCAATGTAGGCGAAAAATCTTCTTCAACGGAAGAAACTTTATTCTCAACCAGTCCAAAAGAGTTTTTAGCCAACCCTATGATTTTGCATTCAGTTTTTATTTCTGTATGGTTTAAAGCCTTATTTGAAAACGCTTTTCTTTTTACCGAAAACGGATTTATTTCCGGTAAGGATACAACATTGGAAGCATAACCGGCTTGTAAATTTGCAGCCACCAAAGGTGCCAAGTATAAACTGTTGGCATTTGCATCTAAAACAACAACGGTAGCATTTTCTTTTTCAACAGCTTGCACAACAACATCAGCGTATGCTTTTGCATTGAAAGTAGCTAGTTTGTCACCACTTACTTTTAAGATCTTTTCAGCACCATAATTAGATAGAGTGGCAGTGTCACCCGGGTTTATGGTAAGAACTACTAAGTTTGTGTTCAGCAGTTCTGCTACTTTTTTACCATATGAAGTAGCTTCGAAATTTGTTTTTTTATATTTTCCTTCTGATGATTCAGCGAATACGAGTACAGACATAATCTATCTATTTTTTAATTAAATAACTTTTGCTTCATTGTGGAGAAGATCTACAAGTTCACCAACATTATTTGCATCAATAAGTTTTACGGCACCTTTTGCAGCAGGTTTCTCAAACTTGGAAGAAGCAGTTGTATTTTCAAAAGATACAGGTTCAACAACATTCAATGGTTTTTGACGAGCCATCATAATTCCCCTCATATTCGGAATTCTTAAGTCTTTTTCTTCAACAACGCCTTTTTGACCGCCAATAACTAACGGTAATGTTGTAGCTAGTGATTCTTTACCACCATCAATTTCTCTTGAGGCCGTTACATTGTTGCCTTCAACTTCAATGCCTATACAAGCATTGATAAAGTTATAGTTAAGTAAGGAAGCTACTATGCCCGGCACCATAGCTCCGTTATAATCAATGGATTCTTTACCTGCTAAAACAAGGTCATAACCTCCATTTTTAACTACTTCTGCCAGTTGTTTTGCTACAAAAAAACCATCGGTAGGTTCAGCATTTATTCTTATGGCATCATCAGCACCAATTGCTAAGGCTTTTCTTAGTGTTGGTTCTGTTGAAGCAGTTCCAACATTGGCAACGGTAACCGTAGCACCTTGTTTTTCTTTGAACCACATAGCTCTGGTTAGCACAAATTCATCATAAGGATTGATAACAAATTGTACACCGTTAGCATCAAATTTAGTGTCATTATCCGTAAAGTTTATCTTAGAAGTTGTATCCGGAACGTGACTTATACATACTAATATTTTCATTGTATAGGTGTTATTATTATAAAGACTAATTAGTTTTTAAAAATATTATAGGGCGAAGTTACTACTTTTTTTTCAATTTATTATGCATGCATAATAAAAATATTTAGAATGATGAGGTCTTAAATAGTCCTAATTTTCTACTTTTGCGGTACTTTAAATAAATATTAAATGAGGACTATTCAATTTAGAGAAGCTATAGCAGAGGCTATGAGCGAGGAAATGCGCAGAGATGAAAGCATTTATTTAATGGGTGAAGAAGTTGCTGAGTACAATGGTGCTTACAAAGCTTCTAAAGGTATGCTTGATGAATTTGGACCTAAAAGGGTTATAGACACTCCTATTGCTGAGCTTGGTTTTGCAGGTATTGCTGTAGGTTCTGCCATGAATGGCAATAGACCTATTGTAGAATTTATGACCTTTAATTTTTCATTAGTAGGTATAGATCAGATCATAAACAATGCGGCTAAGATCAGACAAATGTCTGGTGGGCAGTTTAATTGTCCCATAGTTTTTAGAGGACCTACTGCTTCTGCTGGGCAACTAGCGGCAACACACTCCCAAGCTTTTGAAAATTGGTTTGCAAACACTCCGGGATTAAAAGTGATTGTTCCTTCTAATCCGTATGATGCAAAAGGATTGTTAAAAGCTGCTATTAGAGATGATGATCCGGTAATTTTTATGGAATCTGAGCAGATGTATGGCGATAAAGGAGAAGTACCTGAAGGCGAATATGTATTACCAATTGGCGTAGCAGATATTAAAAGAGAAGGCTCTGATGTAACAGTAGTGTCTTTCGGTAAGATCATCAAGGAAGCTTACAAAGCTGCTGAAATATTAGAAAAAGAAGGTATTTCTTTAGAGATCATCGATCTGAGAACAGTACGCCCAATGGATCATGAAACTATATTTGAATCAGTTAAAAAAACAAATAGATTGGTAATTTTAGAGGAGGCATGGCCTTTTGGAAGTGTAGCATCAGAAATAACGTATCAAGTGCAAGAAAACGTATTTGATTATTTAGATGCTCCTATTCAGAGAATTACCACTGCAGATACGCCGGCACCATATTCTCCGGTTTTACTAGAAGAGTGGCTACCCAATGCACATGATGTTGTAAAAGCAGTAAAATCTGTGATGTACATTAAATAAAAAAAGTATTTTTGCATAACTAAACCTTTTACCGAATAGCAGGTAAAAGGTTTTTTTATGGTACGCTCTAAAATTTAACTTTTGCAGAACAATAAAATAATTTTTTAGAGTTTTAATATTGTTTGAGGTCAATTTTGATTTTAATAATCAGTCAGTGAATAAATTATATATACTATTTCTTTTTATTACCACACTATCCTTTGCTCAGGTTAAAGTAAGTGGTACCGTTTTAGACGAAACCAATCAACCAATTCCTTTTGCTAATGTGATTTTTAAAGGATCTACCGTTGGTACTGTTTCTGATGAAAATGGCGCTTTTTATTTAGAATCTGCCAACACTTATACGGAGATTGAAGTTTCTTTTATTGGATTTGAAACAAAGGCTATTCAAGTAAAAGCTAGAGATTTTGATCTTAAAATTATTTTGAGAGAAGTTGGTAATGAGTTAAATGAAGTGATTGTTTACTCCGGAAAACAGGCAAAAAAAGGAAACCCGGCGGTAGCAATCCTTAAAAAGATTTGGGCAAAAAAACGTCAAAATGGAGTACTTCTTTACGATAAGTATGCGTATGATAAGTACGAAAAGATAGAGTTCGACCTTAATAATATTGATGAAAAGTTTAAAAATAGAAAACTTTTCAAAGGCATGGAATTCATCTTTGAACAAGTAGATACTTCTAATATTACCGGAAAATCATATTTGCCAATTTTCATTAATGAGGCACTATACAAAACGTATGGTAAAAATGAACCGACCAAAAAGTTTAAAGAAGAGCTGATAGCTAATAAGAATTCAGGTTTTGATAGTAATCAAGAGCTTATTGAGTTTGTAAAACAATTGTATGTAGATTATAATATTTACGATAATTATCTAAAGTTTTTTGACAAGAGTTTTACCAGCCCGCTCTCAAGAACAGGAGTTTCCGTTTACAATTATGTTTTGACCGATAGTGCTTACATTGATAATAAATGGTGTTATAATATTCTTTTTTATCCAAGACGAAAGAATGAATTAACCTTTAAAGGCGATTTTTGGGTGAACGATACCACTTTTGCAGTTAAACAGATTGAAATGGCGGCAACTAAAAGTGCCAACATCAACTGGATAAAAGAAATATATGTAGAGCAGGAGTTTGATGTACTCAACGATTCAGTCTTTTTGCTGAAAAGAGACCATATTATGTCAGATTTTGCCATCACCAAAAAAGAAAAATCTAAAGGCGTATATGGTAGGAGAACTACACTTTTTAATAATTATGATTTTGAAAAAGAATATGATGATAAATTCTACGCTGCCAAAGTAGATACTTACAAAGAAGAGATATTTAATAAACCTGATTCTTTTTGGGAAGAGAACAGAATGGAAAGGCTCAACAAAGACGAGGTGGGTATTTATAAAATGTTAGATACTTTAAAAGAAGTTCCAAAATTCAAGCGATTTTACAATATTGGTGCTACACTTGCCACAGGTTATTGGGAGCTCTTTGAAGGCTTTGATTACGGGCCTATATTTTCATCTTTTGGTAGTAATGATGTAGAAGGAACCAGAATTAGAGTAGGAGGTAGAACCTATTTTACACAAAATGACACTTGGCGGATACAAGGTTTTATGGCATATGGATTTAAAGATGAGAGGATAAAATATGGTTTGGCAGGTAAATGGATGATCGATAAAAAGAATAGGATCATTCTTTCAGGAGGATATAGAAAAGATGTAGAACAGACAGGGGTAAGCCTTACAACAGCAAATGATGTGCTTAACAGAAGTTTCGCTTCAGCTGCTTTTTTTACTAGAGGTGAAAATTACAGACTTACCGATCTAAACCTTACAAATTTTGCTGTAGATATAGAACCTGCAAAGAACCTTAATTTTAGGGTAGGGCTTACAGCAAAAAAATTACAATCTGCAGCTCCAGATTTGTTTACCATTAGTTATTATGATGAGAATGGTGTTGAGCAGTCCGAGATCAATCAAACAGAAGTTGACGTTGCTATTAATTATACTCCTGGTAGAAAAAATGTAGGTTTCGGCGTAGAACGCTCCGCTAGTAATGAAGACAGGTTTTCGGTAGTTTACCTTAGCTATACAAAGGGTTTAAAAGGTAGTTTTAATAGTGATTTTGATTACGATAAACTGCAATTGTATTACCAACATAGAGTGTTGCTTGGTGGTTTGGGTAAAATGAAATATACATTGGAGTTGGGTAAAACCTTTGGAGAAGTGCCTTTGCCATTATTGAATGTAGTACCCGGGAATCAGACGTTGTTTACAGCATCAAGAACTTTTGATATGTTAGATTATTACGAGTTTGTAACCGATGAGTATGCCTCAATACATTTAGAACATAATTTTAATGGAAGAATTTTTTCCAGATTACCGCTGTTGCGTAAATTAAACTTACGTGAAATTGTTGGGGCACGTGCTGTTATCGGTTCCTTATCAAAAGATAATATTGATTTAAATGTTTTTGATTTGAACGGTAAAGCACCCACCAAACCTTACTACGAATACCATGTTGGGATAGATAATATTTTTAAACTCCTACGGATAGATTTTGTCTTTAGAGGTAATTATAAGGATCTGCCCGGAGCTACTAACTTTGCCATTAAAGGAGGCGTAGGTTTTTATTTCTAAAAATCAAAATACCAATTAAACAGATCAGCCTTTAAGCCAACAGTAAACCAAAGCGTACTATTTTGTGATGTTGATGATATTTCGGTCATAGGGTCAAAATTCCTATAAGTAAGACCTGCAAAAAACTTAGTATTAGTACTTGGGTTTACTAAATAACCCAAGTTTAGATCTGCAATAAAAATATTGGTTTTGTTGCCTTGTAGAAAATCTATTCCAGTATCAGCAACTCTATCATCATTACTTATATAAATATCACCACCATAATTCAGTCCATCTGTATCTAAGCCTTTTTTACCAATATTTAGTTTAATACTGCCGGACCACCTGTCTTTTTTATATCTGGCTATCCCTACAAATTCCCAAAAGTTACTTCCCCATAAATGCCCTATAGGTTGGTTAAAATGTCCGTAATTCAAAATAGGATTGAAGTGACTAAAAGTATAAGGCCTAACAAGGTTTAGTTCTCCTTGTAGTGATAAGTTCTCAATTTTAAAGGCGTTATGATAATTAGCTCCCAGTTGAATACCAAATTTATTTGCCCAATAACCAGTGCCGTCAAAAAATCTACTTACAGTTAGTTCATCTAGTACAAATTGTGTGTAGGTAGAAAAATCATCAGTCCATTTATATTTAGTGCTAAATCCGAGTAGGGCATTTCCACCTTCAGAACCTCTGGTAAATTCAATAGCTCTATAGAAAATAATCGGATTGAAGAAGTTTACATCAAAACCTGTTTTATTTTCATTGCTGGTTATGGCAGCTTCAAAAAGGCCAATATTCAGTTTTTTATTTACGTTCCAACTTAGGTAATGCGCAGCTACAAATTTACGTGGGCTTACATTATTTAGAGCAACTGAAGGCCTTACATCATCCATAAACATCCAAAGGTTGGTATATTTTATTTTCCAGAAAGTAGTACTTATTTTTAGGTAAGGATAAGGAGATGCAACATCTGACAACATTAAAGATCTGTAACCATCACCAATAAAATTTTTACCATGTCCAAACTGAAAATTAAAGAATTTACTAGGAGAATATGATAGATAAGCTTCAGCAATAGGATAATCAAAACCGCCTTCATCTAAACCTTTTCCTTTACCTCTTCCAGGAACAGTTCCAGAAGCTCCTAAGGGTCTGTTTTCTCTTATATAGCTAGTAACATAGTCTGGAAAACGACCTTGACTTTCATAAAAAGATGAAGAAAAGTTAAAATGCTTTCCTAAACCTCCCTGAATTTGAAATGCTCTGGTATTGTTGTAGGTAAAATCTACATTTTCAGAATTGTCCTTTCCAAGTTGAAGATCAAAAATAGGGTTGATGGTAAACCAATAATCTTTAGTCTGCACTTTGAAAAAATGCTCATTCCAGAATTTTTTTCCAGCCCAACTGGTTTTATCTTTTAACAGACTTGTTTTTTGTGCGTCAAGATCAATATAATTAGTAGCCTCACTATAAATAAAAGGTTTAAACCCTGTGTGCGTATTTTCGTTTTGCTCATAATGATAAATAATATCATCATAAAAACTATGCGTAAAAGGAATGTTTAACTCGCTGTTATGCTCAGGGAATAAACTTTGAACTGAAGCACTTGCTTCTTCAATTGTTTTTATTTCTGAAACGGTTTCTGTCTGATCTTCAACAGAGCTTACTTCTTGATAATTCTGTTGTTTTTTTACAGCTTGTGGTATATTTTGTGCGTTGAGAGGAATTTGTATAGGCAACCCAAAACGCATTTCTACAGGCCTACCATTATAGGTAGCCGGTTGAGCCTTTGGAAGCTCAGAAAAAACTCTTTTCACTTCATCTTCTAATTCTTTATAGGCTGATCTTATGTAAAGAATCTCAAAACCACCTTCTCTGTTTACTAAAAAGATGACGTTTATGGTGCCAGTATAATTATCTGATATTACTTTTTCAGGAACTACAAATGCTTCCAAAACATCTTTTGTCAGATTTTGATTAAAACAAGATTCTAATGTGGTCTCACTTGAACTATCGCAACCTTTGTAAACCGGATAGATGTCTTGCTGGGAAAATCCTGCTAAAGAGATCAAAAATAAAGCAGTAAAAAGGAACTTTTTCATTATTGTTTTTATTGTAGTTTGTAGAACTATATTTTTTCTACTTTATTATCAGCCAATTTATATTTTTCGTTGCTTTCGGGGCAAACAGCTATTCCGGTATCATCAAAATGTAAACGATGTCCGTATTCGCTAACCCAGCCAATTTGCTTTGAAGGATTGCCAACCACTAATGCATACGCTGGTATTTCTTTTGTTACCACAGCACCGGCACCTATTAGAGCATATTCTCCGATGTTATTACCGCAAACAATAGTTGCATTGGCACCAATACTTGCACCTTTCTTTACAAGAGTTTGCATATATTCATCTCTGCGAATAATAGCACTCCTTGGGTTGATAATATTAGTGAACACCATAGAAGGGCCTAGAAAAACATCATCTTCGCAAATAACACCTGTGTATATAGAAACGTTGTTTTGTACTTTTACGTTGTTACCTAAAACTACATCAGGTGATACAACTACATTTTGACCTAGGTTGCACTTTTTACCTATTATACAATTAGACATTACATGGCTAAAATGCCAGATCTTGGTTCCTTCGCCAATGGTGCAATTATCATCAATAACTGCTGTTGGATGTGCAAAATAATTTGAGTCACTCATATTTTAGTAGTTAGTTTCTGTTTGTTTACCATCAGTAATAGCTTTAGCTGATGAGGTTCCGATACGGGTAACTCCCATATTAATCATTTTAACAGCATCTTCATAATTTCTAACGCCACCAGCAGCTTTGGCTTGAAGAGGTTTGGCGTTTTCAACGATCAGTTGCATTCCTTCGAAAGTGGCACCATTAGGCTTCCCGTCAGTAGTTTTGTAAAAGCCTGTTGAGGATTTTACAAATACATTTTCAGCATTTTCTTCACCAAAATTATCTAAAACCACATCTCTTATTAATTGGGTAATGGTAATAATTTGATCGTTGGTCAATGCAGCAATTTCTATGATCCACTTTACAACTTTATTGTTTTCCAAACCTAATTTAGTGCCTTTAAAAACTTCGCTTTTTATAAGGTTTATCTTTTCTTCAATAAAAGCGTTGTAATTTATCACAAAATCGAGTTCATCAGCTCCGTCATCAATAGCCTTTTGAGCCTCTTTTAATTTATCTTCAATGCTATAAGTACCCTCGTGGAATCCTATAACAGTACCGACAACCACTTCACTATTTGCTTTTGTAATGATTTCTTTAGCTAAAGAAACGTAATTAGGGCGTATCATTACCAGTTTAAAATTGTTGGCAATAGCTTCTTCTGTAAGGGCAATTACGTTTTGCTTTGTTTCCTCTTCAGAGATATTTGCCTGCTCGGGAGTTTTTAAATAGGTAGAATCTAAATACTGATTTACATTCATCAATAATAAGTTTTATCTTACGAAAGTACTAATTTTTACTCATAAAAAATCCCACGCTGGGTGGGATTTGTTTTAGTTTAGTGCACTTCAAAAGTTATAGGTAGTGTGTATTTGACTTTTACAGGTCTTAGGCGTTGTTTGCCGGGTGTCATTTGTGGTAATGCTTCAACAACTCGCAATGCTTCTTTTTCTAATCTAACGTGTGGTGCTTTTACCATTACATCAATAATTTTTCCTTCTTTGTCTATGGTAAACTGGGCGAAAATTTTTTGTTTCCCTGTGATGTTCAATTCGTTGGCAATATCTGTATTGAATTTTTTGTTTACAAATTGACTTATCTTTTTAGCGAAACACAATTTGGCTTCTTCTTTTTCCAAACCTTCACAACCAGGGAATATTGGGGCTTCTTCTAAAGAAACAAAAGGGACGGGATCATCTTCGGGGGTTTTAATAACTTCAATAATATTATTTATAGATGTACTTGTATTTGTTGTTGATTTCGGTTCAAAAATTGTAGTTGGAATATCTACAGGTGTTGTAGTAAAAGTTATAGTTGGGTCTACAATTCTAGCTTGTGGCGTCTCTACTTTTTTTACTTCTCTTTCAATAGTAAAAATTTCACTAGGGTTTATGAATGCCACTGGTTCATTTGTGTCAATTTCATCAGGGAGATGAACAATTTTTTCGAATTGTAATTCTAAGGTTAAGTAAACAATTAATAATGCTAAAACTAAACCCAATTGGGTGAAAAGCATGGAAGTTTTTCGTAACTTGTCATGCTGGTGTTGCTTGTGAGTTTTCATAATAAGTAAGTTTAAATGTTAAAGTTATGTTAACATCAATAAGCATACCAAAAAACCCCGAGCCTAGGCTCGGGGTTTACATTAGATTAGTTATTAAGAGTTGATTATCTAACTTCTAAGGTGATAGGGAGTGTATAT
The DNA here is from genome assembly GCA_020435885.1 of Flavobacteriaceae bacterium. GTDB lineage: Bacteria > Bacteroidota > Bacteroidia > Flavobacteriales > Flavobacteriaceae > Aureibaculum. Next base: position 13,345 of record JAGQYU010000166.1, on the reverse strand, counting down.
TTAACAGCTACGGCTCTTCCTCTTTGCTTAGCTGGTATCATTTTAGGCAATGAGTTAACTACGCTGATAGCTTCTTTTTCTAAGCGGGCATGAGGACCTCTGGCCTGAACATCTGTAATATCACCTTTATTATTGATTTTAAAGAGTACATATACTTTTTTCTTGCCGGGTTCTAACCCTAGTTCTTGAGCTAACCCTGTATTAAATTTTTTATCTACATGTTGTTTGATTTTGTCTTGGAGACATTGTTTAAGTTCTGCTTTAGAACCTTTACAACCTGGGAAGATAGGAGCTTCTTCAATTACTGCAAAAGGAACTTCTTCTACAATATCTTCTTCTTCAACCACTTCGTCAATTTGAGTGATTTCTACCACTTCAACAGCTTCAGACTGATCAGTTTCAGTTGATTCCAATACAGTTTCCTCAATCTCAGTTTGATTTTCAACTATTTCTATTCTCTCAGGTGCTGGTGGAGGAGGTGGAGGGGGTGTTAAAATTTCCAATCGTTCCGTAATAGGAATGTCTTCTTCCAATTCATCCTGTTGAATATAACCTTCCAGAGCATCTACGTCTCTTTCATATACCTTATACTCTAATGATAGATATACTATGAGTAATGATAGTACTAAACCTAGTTGTACAAATATTTTACTAAAGTTATCTAATTGAGCCTTTTCATTTTTTTTAATTTCCATCTTTCAACCTAATTAGTTAAACAATGTATGTTGTGATTAAAGTGTACTTTGAATCACACTACTAATCTCAATATATTTTAGAAGAAAAAAAATGACAAATATCATCTATATGAGTATAAAAAAAGCCGATCATTGATCGGCTTTTTTTATATATAGTTTAAGTTGTTTTATTCAACTTGAAGTGTTATAGGCAGCGTATATTTTACAGCTACAGCCCTTCCTCTTTGTTTACCTGGAATCATTTTTGGTAGCATTTCTACAACTCTAATAGCTTCTTTTTCTAAACGAGCATGAGGACCTCTGGCAGCTACTTCAGTAATATCACCAGTTCTACTAATCTTAAATTGAACGTAAACTTTCTTTTTACCTGGGTCTAAACCCAGTTCACTAGCTAAGCCGGTATTGTATTTTTTAAATACGTGTTTTTGTATCTGATCTTGTAAACATTGTTTAAGTTCGGCTTTAGAACCTTTACAGCCAGGGTAAATAGGAGCATCTTCTATAATAGCAAAAGGAACGTCTTCTATAACTTCTTCTTCTTCTACTACTTCTTCAATTTCTTCAACTTCAACGGCTTCGTTCTCATCAGTTTCTGTAGATTCCAACACAGTTTCTTCAACTTCTTTTTCGTCTTCTACAACTTCAATTTTTTCAGGAGCTGGTGGAGGTGGTGGAGGTGGCTTTATTTGCTCAATCCTTTGCGTAATTGGAATTTCTTCCTCTAATTCCTCATCAAACATGGCGTTACCTAAGTCACTAATGTCCCTATCATAAGTCTTGAACTCAATACTCAAGTAAGTTATAAGCAAGGCCAGCACTAATCCTAGTTGCATAAACAGCTTGCTGAAATTTTCTAAATTGGCTTTTGGGCTTTTTTTAACTTCCATCTGTGTAAAAGATTTATTAGTTCGCTAATATAATAAATAATATTATTTATGCAAGTAATTTAATTTTCATTGTAGAAAACTTAACTTGGTAGTTAGTACATATGCTAACAAAACTCCAGTTGTATTTGCAATGAAATCATAAAAATCAGCTTGCCTATTACTGGTCAATACACCTTGTAAAATCTCAATAATTATGCCATAAAGTATTAAGAAAAAGATTATTAACACTTTTTTATGTTTGTTTTTAAGTGCATATAACCAAACAACACCTAAGGTAAAATAGGCTAAGAAGTGACCAATTTTATCGGAGTTTTCAACTTTTACCTTTACAACTCCTTTTAAAGATACTAAACTGATAAAGGTTACGAAGATTGTAAGGATTACTGCAATGTAAATTGCATTACGCTCCAACAATTTCTTTATACGCATCAGCATCTAATAAACTCTCTATTTGCGAAGAATCACTAATTTTTATTTTGATCATCCATCCTTCTCCATAAGGATCTGTATTCACTTTTTCAGGATTGTCTTCAAGCGCTGAGTTGAACTCGATTACTTCTCCACTTAGCGGCATAAAAAGATCTGAAACGGTTTTAACAGCTTCAACAGTTCCGAAAACTTGTTCTTGATCAACAGTTTCATCAACAGTATCCACATCTACATAAACGATATCGCCTAATTCGCTTTGCGCAAAATCTGTAATGCCAACGGTAGCAGTATCACCATCAATTTTAACCCACTCGTGGTCTTTTGTGTATTTTAAATCAGAAGGAATATTCATGATAAATAAATTAGTTAATTGGAATGTTGTGCGAATTTAGAGGATATAAATTTAATTTCCAATAGTATATCGTAAACTTATACCTGCGTTTACTGACTTTCTTGGGAAAGTGCTTGATATTAAGAATCTTGAGGAATTTTGATAGTAAAAGAATGATGCCAACAGGTTTTTATTAAGAGCATAATCTGCATCGAATTTAAACCCGATTAGCTTTTGCCCACCTGTTACTTGATTGTT
>JAGQYU010000166.1:0-10611 GCA_020435885.1 Flavobacteriaceae bacterium | reverse complement strand
CTATAGCCTAGCCCAACAATGTATTCTTTACCTCTGTTTTCGGTTAGTGTATTATTGTTGATGTTTAGATTGAACATCTTATCTGTTTTTAATTCAGCTTTAAGCGAAAAAGAATTCTTTAAACGCATATCAACTTTTACAAGTGGCGAAAATTCTTCAATCAAGTTAATGCCAGAGTATATTTTACTTGGCTGATAATTGCCGTTAATAGGGTTAGAGAATTGGTCCTCAGGATCGTATTGTAAATTACTGTTATAACCAATAATGGAGTAGGTTGCCCTGTAACCATGTTCAACCGTAAAACTTCTAAAATGTTTTTTAAACCATGCAAAATTCATAAGGCCTTTGTAGTTTAACCTCCAGTTAGGAATTGGAATATCTCTTAAAGCTCGTAGTCCCACTTTGTTAGCACTTTGGCCGGAATAGGTAGCCAAAAATGCCGGAAGCAATACCTGCTGACCATTCTCACTAAAGCCACTTGCAGCTACACCATATTTGGCAGCTAATCGTTGTTGAATAACAGTTCTGTTTTGTTTAAATTTTTCAAAAGTGGCATCACCATCACCATCAAAAGCATTTGGCAGCATAAAATAGCTGATACTGAAATTACCCATTTTATTGGTGGGTAGATTTTCATTAAACTGACCATTGATGATATCCATTTGCTGTGATTGGTTCTTAACATAGATCCTATTACCTGTTAATTCAATGGAAAGATCTTTAAAAGGCCTTACATCGGCATTAATGTCTAATTTTTCATAGTGAGTTGTACTATATGCTCTGCTATAATAAGCACTATCCACATGGGGTCTTGAAACAAGCCAGTCATTAGCTAAGGCTATACTTCTGATATCTCGTTGGCTACCAAAAACAAATCCTAAAGTAGGGGCTAAACTACCGGAATAGTTATCCCTGCCTAAAAAACCAACTTCAGGTTTATAACCGGGCAATGTAGTTTCGTTATTCTCTATGTACGAAAAACGTATCTTTTTAACAGAAGTTACCGCATCTATCAGACCCTGTACAACCTTACGTCCGGGTGATAGCTTTTTGCGATCTCTATCTGTAATTCCGGGTTTACTTCTATTTATTGTAGGTTGTTGTGGAGTATTGTCTTCTTTTTTAGCTTTTTTGTCACTTTTCTTGGTCTTAGGTTTTTTAATGGCAAGTCTTGACAGCCCAGTTTTATCATACAAACGGGTCAGGTCAATATCAGCATTTAAACCATGCGTATTGGCATTTCTAATAGTGTTGCCAATATCATCTATATAGTCCTGAGCTCCTGCTTGCCAGTTAAAATCAGCAGAATATTTATAATCAGTAGTTATAAAATCAAACCATGGAATCTTATTAATAGGAACTTTATAAGTGGCATCTAATGTTTGATGGTATTGATTTGGTCTTCCTATATTGAAAAAGTTAGTGAATAACCTGATATCATTATCGGTATCAAAATTATCATAAATATGATTATTTGTAGCCCTGAACGTAAACTGTAATGATTTGGTTAAGTTGTAAGCTATGTTATAATCCCAATCGAACATAAAACGTCTTTGCGTAAGTGTAGGGATTTCGGGAAAGGATGGGTCATCAACCAATGGCCTAGATAATTGTTCGTTATAACTTCTAATAATATTTGAATTAACCGAAATTGAAGTAGGTAATGGGTTGATATTAAAATCTTTAATAAAAGCAAAGAATTTATTTTTTTCTAAAAATTTAGACTTTTTAAAGGGTTCTATACTCATAGGTGTAAAGCTGTAATTATAGGTTGCAGCTGCCCTTACATTTTGATCCAAATACTTTTCTACGTTAAAATCTCTGTGGTATGTATCGTTATATGAATATGAGACTGAAAGGTTCTCAACATCATAGATACGTTGTGGTTTTTCAGGATCGGTACGTTCTTTTCTAACATTGATTAGGTTGATGCTTCTGCGTTTTGTGTAATCTCTGGATTTATCGCTATTGGCATTTGCCTCTTTGGCATCTTCAAAAAGTACATCCTGATACTTGGCATCCCATTTCGGATCTCTGAATTCTTCAGAAATACTATAATTAAATGGTAATTGTATTCCTGCACTTTTTGGAAGTAATTGCCCTAGATTTATATTGGTTACAATGTCATATTGTTTCACATCTTCCTGACTACGTTCACTAACGCGTTGGTCTATAGAACCAAAACCTTGTGAATTTGCCCTTCCGGAGATGGAAACATCAGCAAAGTCAGCAAAATTGGCATCGGCATTTACCACAGCAGCCCATCCGCCTTTGTTGTCAAAATCTACCACTCGCAGTTCATTGAACCATAATTCTGCACTTTTATTAGAGATGGAATTATTTTTAACACCAATCATGATGGTTCTGATATTTGAAAGGTTTGGATTTCCTTTTACACGTAGTTTTGTTTCGGGGTCAGAAGTATAAGAAGGATAAATGTCTGTCTGAGAAGCATTTTCTGTATACCGCTCAATTTTCAACTGTCCAAATTCTTTTAAGTTGGCCATTAGCTCATTTTCACTTGGCCAGATGGTTTCATCTGATATTGAACCGGAAGGCGTAATTTTTAACGGAACTTCTACTTGATAGAAATTATCGTCAGTATCACTACCTAGTCGGATAATGGCTGATAATTCATCATCAGCTACTTCTCCTTTGCCAGTTATGCTTTCCGCATGGATAAACATTTTAAGTTTATTGAACATGCGCATATCAAAACTGGTATTCTTGTAAACGGCCCTTGTTTGCCCGGCTTCAAGATCATTTACTCTTACCAATAAAGATTGTTCATTTTGCTCTTGTATGGTAGTTGTTCCTTGCAAACGTTCTCTACGTACGCCTGGAGGCAGTACATAAGGTATAGGTTGTTTGTTTTCGTTCTCTTGAATATTTACAACACCTACTTCAAAGTTTCGGTTCTCATCTGCATCCAGTTCTTGAGGAGGATTTATAGTTTCATCCAAGGTTTTGGTATAACGTCTCCAGTCGCCTCTAACTAATTGAAGTTCACCAAAACGCAATACCACAGGAACTCTAAACTTAGTTAAGAATATCCGCATAAAGCGAATAGAATTGAAATCTGAAATTTCGTTAATCACTTCATCAGGTGAATTGATAGGAATTCTAAATTGATACCAAACAGCCGTTTGTTTGTTGCCATTTGCAAGTGTAACACTCATTTCTTTTCGGTCAACAATGTTGTTTTGACCTACAATAAGATCAGAAGGGTTTAAAGATACTTTGTACTGAAAATAACTCTCAACATCACTCATAGTTTGGTCTTTGTTGATGTCCTCAACATCCGGATAAGAAGTTGCAGATGTTGGGTATGACTCGGTCGAGTTGTTTATGGTTGGCGAATTTCCTTGAGTGTTATTATAATTTTTATAGCGAGCTAAGATTGTTGCATCAGAAGCATCGAGCTCACTACCACGGTAAAACTGGTAATTATCATTAGAAGGGTCACTACCAAATTGAGTACCAAATCGCTGTAGTTCTTCTGCATCTGTAAGACCATCCAATCCTAAATCCTGATTAGGCCTTTCATTGTCTTTTTCCGTAAAGGCATACAGTAATGATTGTGTTTTTGGAACGTCAACCATTGCAGAAGTTTGATCTACATTATTGCCATAAACTTTTACACCATCAGCAGGTAAACCGTTTTCGTACATTCTACGATCATCATCTAAAATATCTTCAGAAATGTTTCCTAAATTAAAATACAGTTCACCACCAAAATCAGCAGGATTTATATTAGAAGCGCCTTCTTCTTGGGTGATGGAATAGTTTTGATATGGATCCATTAACCAAAATTGGATGTATTCTATGTTTGCTTGTTGAAAATCGGTTGTGTTTAATGAGCGCATAATACCTGCCCACTTTTGTTCAGGGTTTGTTAATGTGCCATCAGAATTTGCATCTGTTGTAAAATTGTAAGGACCTCTTTCTTCCGGATAATAAGCAAGGTCAAAGGTATTTACTATATTAGATTGAGTTACATCCAGATCAAGTTCTGGGAACAACTCATCATAACCAATCCTACGCACTTCGTCTCTAGAAAGCTCATTATCAGTAATGTTGCTAGGTTTTAAGGTGTTTCCGTAAAATAACCTGTCTATAGTGTACCATGCTAATTTGGAGCGTGCAGCGCCTGAACGTATTCTGCTGTCCATTCCCACTGGGATATTATTATTTGTGATGAAATCTAGTTCTGGATTGTCTTGTTCTTTTGGCACACTAGCTAAAAACCATTGGCGTGGAGCACTCATGTCTAACGGTATTTGAGAGCCTTCAAAATCATCTACATAGCTGGCAGCTTCACCATTTAGATTAATGCCTTTTGGTGATCCGGGAAGTAAATAGGCGGCTTCAGCCCTGATAGAGAAATTAGAAGGTACATCCGTTTCTATATTGGGCAACTTATTAACCCATTTAGTGAGTTTAGGCACTTCGGTCTTATAACTTAGATTTACCCCAACAATTGTATTGTTAACCGGTTCAGAACCGAATTGGTATTTTTGAGTAAAAGGCCTTTCGTTGAGGTTTAAAATAGTACCTCCAATGGCAAAATCTTCAGAAAAAATGTGTTGTATATCTACGCCTATAAAACTTCTTCGTTGCTGGTTAAAACCGTTATTATTTTCTACGGAAACATTGATAGGAGCATTGGATGCTGCTAAGTTAGGATCAATGATTTGAACAGTACCCATTGTATAATCAACTACATAATCAACCCCTTCTAATAATTCTCTACCTCCTGAAGTAACAGTAACTGAACCCCTTGGTACATTAAAAGCACCAAGAGGAATACCACTACTAGACTCAGACTTGAAATAGCCTTTTAAAAAGTATTTGTCTTTGTTTTGGAATTCATTTTTTGCTTGTGCTTTGGTAAGGTTGTAGAGTTCATCAAAGACATATTGTTGGTCGGCCGGAACTGTTAATATTTGGCCTAATTCACCTGATGTTGTGCTTATAGGGTCAGGGGTGTCTGACAAACTGTTACCGAATGGCTCAACAGTTGGGAAAATGATGTAACCATATTGAGTATCAACTGTTAAACCGGGTAAAAAATCGAAAAAACCATCACCCGCAGCAAAGGAACCTGAAGTTTCTGTTTTTTGATTGGTAGCATCTAACCTGTCAATACGCATCATTCGCAGTAATGAAGCGGTTTTAATTTCTTCGGAAGTAACTGCATTTTGCAAAATATTTAGAGGAACCCCTTCTTTATCATCTTGATATAATACTTCTAAACGGAATCCGTCTGGGTTTAACTGATATCCCCCTTGGAGCGCATAAATGTTTTTCATCATCAATTTCCACATAGGGATTTTTGTGTTAACTATCTCACTGCGAAGTAGTTTTACAATCAGATTGCTGGGAGCTGTAATACCATCGCTGGAAAGTTCCCCAACTCTAAAAACATTGTCACCTGTAGTATTGCTATCAGTATATTCAAAGGCTACGGCCAGTATATCACTATCGGCCAGTTTTCGGTTCAACGTAATATAACCCAGTTGTGGGTTTAAGGTAAAATCTACCCCTAAAGTTAATTTGCGGGCATTTTCTAGCAAAGAGTAGTCTGTACCTTGATTGTATCCGGTCATAGCAGTATTAACAGTAGAAATATCCCTTATGGGGTTGCCGTCAGCAAAGAAACCATTTAAACTGTTTGCATCATTTCTAGGATCTGGACCACCATTGGAAGTTACCAATAACGAATGTATATTATTAGGATCAGCTTCTCCCAAATCAGCCAACGCAACAATATTTCTAACATCCTCTGTAGTATTGTTTCGATTGGTTATCCAAACTTCAATTCTAGTAACATATTTGGAACTGTTTATTAGCGGAAATTCTTTCAGTGCTTTGTTAAAATCATCTCTAAAACTTTGAGAAAGGAAAAAGTGCCTGTTATCGTCATAATCACTGGCCCTCATTTCAAATTCGGTAATAGTTGCACCGCCTTGTGCGGCTACAGACCTTGTTTGTGATCGCTGTTGAGAGAATACACCCGTAATTGTTGTTCTTCCAAATTGAAGCTCAGTTTTTACACCAAAAAGGTTCTGTGCTCCAGAGATTAAAGAACTTTGAATAGGCATGCTTACATTACCTACCTCTATTTTTCTGATGATATCATCTTCGGTTGGTGTGTAATCAAGTTTTATAAGGTTTTGAAAATTAAAAGTGGCCTGCGTGTCAAAATTGGCATTAACGGTTAAACGTTTTCCAACTCTGGCATTTAGACTGGCATTGATTTCTTGGTCAAAATCAAAAGTAGTGCTTTGTCTGTTGCGTTCAGAAAGTTGTGGATTTTCAACTTTTTGGAAGAGAACACCCATCTTAACCAGTACAGAACCTTGGGGGTTTACTTCAATTTCATTACCTCCAAAGATGTTTTCAAAGAGTTCAGATTTTACATAATATTTTGGTAGTAAATTCTTTTGTGCCAGTTCTTTATCTTTCTGTCTTCCTCCAATAGCACTTACTTTTTCTTTAAAGTAGTCCATCATATCACGTCTTAAACGGTATTCTTCATACTCTTTTTTAGACATGTAAAAAGGATGCTTTATGTAGTAATCGCCAACCTTTTCTACAAAAATATACTGACTGGTTTCAGGATCATAAATAACTTCAAAATTGGCATATTTATTAAGAAAAAGGCTACCTTTTTGATTGCTGTTAAAGGTGTATGGTAGTTTGCCGAGAGAATCTATTTTTAGCGTATCTTTTACCTGAAGGACTTCTTTTAGCAGTGAAGTTTTTGTGGTGTCTTTAGGTTTTTCAGGAGGTAATACTTGTCCACTCAAAGAAACTGATGTAAAAAAAAGAATACCGATCAGAAGTTTGTGTATATTTAACATTCTGGTATCCAAATTTTTACAAGTTTTTAAGAGCCTGTTTAATAATATTTTCAAGAGTGATTTCAGGGGATTCTTGAATTATTTTCTGTACCAGCTTATCAACTTGTTTTCTAGCAAAACCTAAGACTTCTAAAGCAGATAACGCTTCTTCTTTAATTGTATTGTTTGAATGTGCAGAATCTTCTGAAATTTGATATGTTTTAACAATTTTATCTTTAAGTTCAATAATTACCCGTTGAGCGGTTTTGACACCAATTCCTTTAATGGATTGAATGGTGGCAACATCTTCTGAAGCAATGGCCTGCTGAACTTGTTCTGGAGTCATTGACGAAAGCATGGTGCGTGCGGTTGCAGTACCAATTCCGGAAACGGAAATAAGTAGTTTAAAAACCTCTCTTTCTAGCGCATCCATAAAGCCATAAAGTGTATGCGAGTCTTCTTTAACAGAAAGATAGGTATATAACTTTATGGCTTCAGAATCCGTTACTTTGGAATAGGTATTGAGAGAAATATGAATGAAATACCCTACGCCATTGCATTCAATTACCACATACGTAGGATTTTTTTCAACTAATTTCCCTCTGAGATGAGTAATCATTTATTTGATGCTTTAATTGCCAAATGTAATGAAATAAGAATTATTTTTTAGCTTTTTCCTGAGCATCAATTACTGCTATAGCAGCCATGTTTACCATTTCATCTACACTAGCTCCTAATTGTAAAATATGTACTGGCTTGTTTAAACCGAGCATTATCGGCCCAATAGAAGTAGCGTCATACAATTCTTTCATTAATTTATAAGTAATGTTAGCTGCATCTAAATTTGGGAAAATAAGCACATTTACCTTTTTGTCAACTAATTTAGAAAATGGAAACTCTTTTTTTAGTAGTTCCGGATTCAATGCAAAATCAGCTTGTAACTCACCATCAATTACCACATTAGGATAGTTTCTATGAATCAACTTTATAGCTTGTGCTATTTTCTTGGAGTCTTCATTTTGTGATGCTCCGAAATTAGAATAAGACAGCATGGCAATATTCGGCTTTATGTTGAACACCTTAGCCAACGAAGCTGTTAGCTGAGATATTTTTGCCAAATGATTAGCTGTAGGGTTAATATTAATGGTAGTATCTGCTAAGAATATTGGCCCTCTTTGAGTAAGCATTAGGTTAGCTGCGGCAACTCTTGAAACTCCTTTTGCCATTCCAACCAGTTCTAACATAGGTTTTACCACAGTTACATAGCTACGTGTATAACCTGTAATCATAGCATCGGCTTCGCCTTCATTGACCATCATAGCGGCAAAATAGTTGCGCTCTCTCATCCATTTTTGGGCATCAAGTAACTTAATACCTTTGCGTTGACGGGCTTGCCAGTATTTTTCTGCAAAGCGATGTCTTCTTGGTTGTTCTTCAGGAGTTTTTGGGTCAATAATTTCAACTTTGCCGGTAAATCCAATTTCTTTTTTAAGATCTAGAATAGTTTCTTTATCACCTAAAAGAATAGGAATTCCAATTTTTTCATCATAAACAGTCTGAGCTGCTTTCAATACATCTAAATGATCAGCTTCAGCAAAAACAACTTTTTTAGGATTGCTTCTGGCTCTATCATGCAACAGACGAACAATTTTATTTCCTGTGCCGAGGCGCTCCATGAGATGATCTTTATACTTATCCCAATCGGTAATAGGTTCTGTTGCCACACCGGAATCCATCGCTGCTTTAGCAACTGCAGGTGGTATTTCATAGATCAATCTTGGGTCAAATGGTTTAGGAATTATGTATTCTTTTCCAAATGATAGATTTACCTGATCATACACGATATTTACTTGTTCCGGTACCGGAGATTTAGCCAGATCGGCCAATGCGTGTACGGCAGCCATTTTCATTTCTTCATTGATTTTGGTTGCTCTAACATCCAAAGCTCCTCTGAAAATAAATGGAAAACCAAGCACATTGTTTACCTGATTAGGATGATCTGATCTTCCGGTTGCCATAATAATATCCTTTCTAGTTTTTACGGCAAGGTTGTAGCTGATTTCAGGGTCAGGGTTTGCCATAGCAAAAACGATAGGGTTTTTAGCCATAGAAGCAACCATCTTAGGTGTTAAAATATTACCTTGTGAAAGGCCTATGAACACATCGCTGTTTTTCATAGCTTCTTCTAGTGTATGCAAGTCTTTTGAAGTAGCAAATTCAGCTTTTTCAGGAGTTAGATTTTCTCGATCTTTACGTATAACTCCTTTACTGTCTAGCATTACAATATTTTCAGGTTTTGCACCGAGTTTAATATACAAACGTGTACACGATACAGCAGCAGCTCCAGCTCCACTGACTACGATTTGTACCTTTGAAATGTCTTTGTTGGCTATTTCACAGGCATTTTTTAACGCTGCAGCAGAAATTATGGCAGTACCATGTTGATCGTCATGCATTACAGGAATATCAAGCTCTTCTTTCAATCTGCGTTCAATTTCAAACGCTTCGGGAGCCTTAATATCTTCCAGATTAATTCCTCCAAAAGTTGGCGCAATGGCTTTTACAGCCTCTACAAATTTATCAATATCTGTCGCATCAACTTCAATGTCAAAGACATCAATATCAGCAAAGATCTTAAACAAAAGGCCTTTACCTTCCATAACAGGTTTTGAGGCTTCGGGGCCTATATTCCCTAAGCCAAGTACTGCGGTTCCGTTAGAAATAACAGCTACTAAATTCCCTTTTGAGGTGTATTTATAAACATCTTTTTTGTTTTTAGCAATTTCCAAACATGGTGCGGCAACACCAGGAGAATATGCTAGTGACAGGTCTCTTTGTGTTGCGTGTTTTTTGGTTGGAACTACTTGAATTTTGCCTGGGGTTGGCTTAGTGTGGTATAATAGAGCGTCTCGTTTTAATTTACTATTGCTCATAAGTATGTTTTTTGATTTGAAGGACAAAGTTACGAGGTTTCAGGTTAATGAAGATGCTAATCTTTTAAAAAGTTTATGTTCCTTTTTAGTCCTGAAAATGTAGTTCTCTTAACTGCTGATTTTTTGAATAATTTGGTAAAAACATCCTTTGTTATTTCTTCCCAATCTTTTTTGGTCATTGTTAAAAGATCTGGATGAGGGTTAAATAGAGGTTCATTATGTGGTGTTGAAAAACGATTCCACGGACAAACATCCTGACAAACATCGCAACCAAACATCCAATCGTCAAATTTTCCTTTCATATCAGTTGGAAGTTCATCTTTCAATTCAATAGTAAAATAAGAGATACATTTACTACCGTCAACTATATGAGGTTGAACAATGGCTTGTGTAGGGCAAGCATCTATGCAAGCTGTACAAGCACCGCAATGGTCTGTAGTAGGATAATCGTATTCAAGTTCTAAATCTATGATGAGTTCAGCGATAAAATAAAAAGAACCTACTTGTTTGGTAATTAAATTACTGTTTTTGCCAATCCAGCCTAAACCACTTTTGGCTGCCCATGCTTTGTCTAATACCGGGGCTGAATCTACAAAAGCACGCCCGTTAACTTCATCAATCTCTGTTTGAATAAAATGTAAAAGCGTTTTTAATTTTTCTTTAATAATGAAATGATAATCTGTTCCGTAAGCGTATTTTGATAATTTATAATTATCAGTTGTTTGTTGTTGGGATGGAAAATAATTTAGTAATAGGGAAATAACTGATTTTGAACCTTCTACTAATTTTGTTGGGTCAAGACGCTTTTCAAAATGGTTTTCCATGTACTGCAT